>NZ_JBQENW010000038.1:0-30019 GCF_052044835.1 Bacillus sp. 22475
CGCAAGGACTGCGGGGTTAGCCTAATCAATTAGAGTTCGATAGAACTCTTTACTTAGGAATCCCTCACTTCTAAACGAAGTGAAAGTGGGGGTAGTTCAAGGTATTTCTATGCTAGGTAAGTATAAAGGAACTGGAAAGAAAAAGTTTTATCTTATTTTTGGACTATGTGATGAATCTTTTTCTATTAATTCTACTGTTGATATTCCAAAAGATGTTGATAAGGGTTGGTTTATGTTCTTCGTGACACTGCTTAATCATTTGTATTGGGGTATAGGAGCCGCAATTGGTGGTATTTTTGGTTCCTTTGTACACTTCAATACAAAAGGACTAGATTTCGTTATAACAGCACTTTTCGTTGTGATTTTTGTTGAACAGTGGATGAGGGAGAAGAAGCATTATAGCACTCTTGTAGGACTGGGATTATCGATATTTAGCCTAATTATTTTTGGTGGAAACAATTTCATCATTCCTGCAATGATTATGATTTTATTAGTACTTACTATCCTAAAAAAACCAATAGAGAACGTAGAGGAGGTTTCCGTGTGACAATGAGTTTACTGCAACAAGTTATTATAACAGTTGGTATAGTGGTTTTAGGCACAATGATTACAAGGTTCCTTCCCTTCTTAGTGTTCCCATCAGATAAACCTACTCCGCAATATGTCCAGTATCTCGGTAGGGTACTACCTTCAGCTGTCATAAGTCTTTTAGTTATTTATTGTTTTAAGGATCTAAACTTATTATCCGGCAATCATGGTGCCCCAGAATTAATTTCAGTAGGAGTAGTAATAGTACTTCACATATGGAAGAGACAAATGCTTCTCTCAATAGCAGGTGGAACAATTATCTACATGCTGTTAGTACAATTGTTTTTTAATTAAATTTATAATGACAAGTAATTGATCCTATCATCCTTCTATTTTAGAAATAGGATCATTATATTCAATAAACTAAAGAATAAGCAATGAATGCATTAGCATGCGCAATTCTTTTCGATAATACAGTGAGCTTCGAGAAAGATTACTATTAGACTAGTTATAACGCACCAGTGGGCTAAATCTAATTATCAATGTTGTCTCTACTTCTGTAATATTTTGTATTTAAATCCAGCTACAAAAAGTATGAAGAAGGTTGGCAAATATCTTACCTCTTAGTTCAAAGCATATTAATTTTCCTAGGTAAAAACAACTTTATTGTTAGGAATTCTCTTTCGTTTTGTCCTTTAAGGGAATCAGAACCTTAGCTCTTCCCAAATTCTCTTAGCGTACGAAATTTGCGTTTTGATGGCGCTACCCTATCGCTATCAAGCTAACAAGACAAAATACTCTCTAAAATGAAAAAGGCGTTATTCTTTCTGAGAAATCATAGGAAAGAATAACGTCTTTATATCAGTATTGCAGCCCGTATCTAAAACCGCAATAACAATGTCCTTCCTTTCTTACTTTTCTCCCATACTGCCAGATCATGTATCAGTTTTACTCCACTAGGTATTTCAGCTACACTTGAAGCCATTTCTAATTCTTTGAAAGAAATTAAAGATATTGCATTCTGTCCATTCATAGTTAAATTCCCATGATTTATTAACTTCACCCCATTAGACTTTAATAAAATAAATTCTGCAAGACAATAACTACTTTCATAAATTCCTTTAATGGTTTTCATATCTAATATATTATCGTTTGGTTAAAAAGAAGAATGCATTCATTATAGGCTTTACTTAATTCTATATTCTCTGGCTTGTATATTACTCTATGCTTTTCGTTAAATATTAACTCCATTTCTTTAATCTATATTTAAGTTTATCTTCTATTTAACTTACTATTTTTGGGTTTTACTTATGATTATAGATTTATTTACTTAATTAAAAAAAGAAGTTGTCTCCAAAAGTTCGCTTTTAGCGAACTTCTGGGACAACTTCTTTTTTGTAATCTATCTTTGATGAAAAAATTATTAACCGCCACATGGAACTGTATAGCCTGTACAACATGTAGAACATAAACAAGTGTTCCATTGACCGTTTTTTGTACAATATGCCAAACTATTAATTGTAGCCGTTGTACAGTTGTTAGTAACAGCTAGTGTTTGAGTATCTTGCGATTTAACTGATTGAAGATCAAGATCAAATTCATCAAATTTAGACATTTCCATTCCCCTTTTCTATAATTTAACTGTATCATGATACAATTAAATTATAGAATTTTTATCCAAAAATGTCAATTTATGTTTTGTTTTATTTTTCAAAAAATTTATCGACATATTTCCTTCGTATTAATTATTTTTTAATACGAAGTATATAATTTTATCTATTACAAAAACTATAGCTCATCAATTCAAATCTAATTAAATAATATAATGATATATTATTTATTATAGGTATTATTTCACAATAAAATTCCCTTTATTTTTTACAAAGGAAAAATATAAATGATATCTCAACAGAAACTCTATTTCTTTTCCTTTGAATTCCTATATTAATATCCATAGTCTAGGATCTAGGACATGATATTCCCAACTATTCACTTATCCCACTTATACCTCATTACAAGATATGTAATAACCTCCACGCGCCATGCTTATTTCAGCACGATACAACTTATCATCTAAATAAAAAGTTACCGGCTTTACTTTACTTTCGAAACGTAGCTCTTCTTTAGATCCTGCAGCATATTTCTCTATTTCTTGACATATGGTTTGAGCAGAAGGATAAGTTAATGCTTCATCTAATTCAATAAAAAAACTCTTTTTAAATAACTTTTTGAAAAAACCATTTTTTTCATTCATTGTATCCATTTCCTTTCTACTGAAAATTAATCTTTTTTAGGTTATATGCAAATTTTACTTTTCCTTTGAATCATTATTTGCATCCTTAAAAGTAAAAAGATTCAATCTATTATAATTATAACACAATGTGATTCTGTAATAACATACCCTACTATAAATGATAATTATAAATTTAGATTATGCTTTTCAACAAAATCATCGTATACCCATATAAGGATGTAATAGGTCTTTCACATTTGAAAAGGTTGATAGTAATGACAAGAGTATACCTGTATATCCCTCTCTTATGGTATTATCATGAAAGTATTCTGCTTCATTAATTTTCCCAGATATCAACTCTATTCTCTTAAACTTAAATTTGGGTTCTGGATTATTAGCATACAAATCCAGAACTTTTTTTAATAGTTCATTATTCATTTTTAGATACCTAATAGAGACGTCATCTCTATACATTGCATCAAATATACATAACAAGCCTGTATATCCAGTTAATAATGAACCATTTGTCACAATAAACTCCGGTAAAAACATGCGGCTCTTCTCTATAATAATTTTATTTGCCCAATCCGTTAACTTATAATCCTTTAAGCACTTTCCAACTAAATATAACACCCGCGCAATCGAAAGAGCACCATATGACCAGGTTTCTTTCATATTATACATATTTTTCAAATCTTCTTTATTATCTAATTTCAATAAACCAGGCCAATAAGTGATTGTATCTATACGTTTAGCATATTCCTGATATGTAAGAATTATATTTTTTATAGATTCTATCTGTCCTGAAACGACAATATTTTTACTATAAGATTTAGCCATCACTAAAAGTATACCGGCTATACCATTACTTAAACTAAAATCTAAAGTTTTTTCATAAATATCAATTTGTTTATAGATTCTACTTTTATTACTATTCTCTTCATAAATTATAGAAACAAAAATTTGGAGAAGTTGTTCGATTGTTGATTGATATTCATAACCAAATTCGAGTAAATAATTACATATGCTAGCCAAACCTGAAGATAAGGAAAAGAAATTATATCCTACATTATGTTTATTCTCATAAAAATATTTGATATAAATATGCGTCAAATCAACAAGATAATGATTCAAAGAATAAATAAATTTTTCGAAATAACCCGTATTTCTCCAAACAAAATAACTAGAATAGAGTGTATCAATTAATTTTGTATCAGGGAACACCTCTCTACCTAACTTATTTTTTAATATCTCCTCTCTAATAATTTTCATATTCTTCATCAAAATATCATCCCAAAAAACCTTGTCTTTAAAAATATTGTATCCATAACCAATAAGCATATTATTAGTCACAGATTTTTCAAATGTTATATTATCATCACATGCTATATATTTGAAATAGTTGTTAAATATACTTATAAGTTTTTTATTATCATCATCACTTATTACCTTAATAATTTCTTTCTCATTAATTATAGACATGATAAATAATCCTCTCTAGAATAATTATACTAAGTAATTCAATTGATAAAGATAATTTTTATATTGATGATATTCATCCATATTATGATTGAAGTAATTCAAACGCATAATTAAATCATCTAAGTGATAGCCATGTGTATTTAATGCCGATCCATTTGTTTTCGAATGATTCTCTCTATATTTCTTTACTTCATTTAATTTTATCTCTAGATCCTTTTCTATCTTAATCATATATATTAATTGTTCTCTATAATAAATGTCTGTTTCATCTAACCCTGCGTTATTTTTTCGCAAGTTCTTTATTAGAGGATCAGCTTTTTCAATTTCCTTCATACTTATATACAAGTCTATTAATAAGGTATGTGCCCAATAATAACAATAAGTAAAGAAATAATTTCCCCTTGCTTCACACAAATTAATTGTTTCTTCACAAAGTTGAATTATATAATTGGTACTTAGTTTTCTCATCCCATCCCTTACTAAATAACATTTCCAAAGTGGATTATTAGGCTCCATTTCTATACATTTCATCAGTAAATCCACATTTCTACTCTCTTTATTTTTAGTTATAAAAATGTCATTACGGTAACCATCATGTCCAAACTTAATGTTTAGTCCTATATTAGGGACAAAATCGTATGAATTTTTATTTTTGCGGAGCATTTCATGAACATTACCATAATATTGATATCCAGCAATTCTTTTAAATATCCGCGGATTATTATATAATTCATGATTATTAGAATTTATGATATTTGGACACATACATAAATCATCATTATAATAAATACTGAAAAATGAAATTATTTCTTTGATACTATGTTCCTCTTGATTTAAATAGTATTCATCAGCATCAATAAAAAATACCCACTCTGATTTTGCTAATTTTAGCCCATAGTTTCTTACTTGAGAGAAGTCATTTTTCCACTCTGTATGGTAAATTTTTAATTGTGGAATCTGTTCTTGAAGTGACTGCAAAATATCAATTGTACTATCCGTTGATCCTGTGTCTACAACAATAATTTCATCAAATTGACATGACTGAATACTTTCGATGCATTTCTTTATATACTTTTCTTCATTCATACATATAATGATAGCTGAAATTGTTATAGGTTGAATTTTCTCCAAAGCTTCAAGGGCATCTAACACATCCTCAATCTTTAAATCGAGAGATTTTGTTACAATATTTTTATAAATATCGTTTGATATGTTGGTAATGTATTTTGTCATACGTTTTAAATATGCTAATTGGTTCAAGTCTAAACAAAGTTCCTTATGATTAATTAAATCAAATGTACTACTATCATAAATAATATCCATAGGTACTCCTCCCCTGGTGAGAAATCACCAAATCAAATTTTTTTACATGGATTTTATGAATATTTACATTATTTTATTGATAAATTCTATTTAAATCAATAAATGCGTATCTAATGATGTACTTTCATGATATAAGGATAACAGTGCCAGTATAATACCACTTGCGCCACTAATAAATAGGTATGTATCCTGTTTGTCTAGTATATATTTCCCATTATCCATTCTCAATTCAACATCAATAAATCCATATTTAGATGCTTCATCAAACATGCTTATAATTTTTTTTCTAATATGATCTATTCTCTGTTTTATTAAAAGCGATTCTTCCTTTTCCCTTATAGTGTTAGCTAATATTGATAACACTCCTGCATATCCATGGCATAATGTAGGAGAAATCAAATTATACTCTTCTATACCCATTTTTGCTCTTTCTTCTATAATTTTATAAGCCCACTCTTGCATTTTATTATCCATTAATGCATTAGAGGCTATAAAAATTGCCCTTGCAATACCTATGCCTCCGTAACACCAACCGTCTCTAACATTCGTCTTTTCTTTTACTTCAGATAAATATTCCTCAAAAGATAATATCATTGGCCAATAAGTATATCCTTCACTTCTAATAGAATATTTATTATATAAATTTATTATATTTAATATAGCCTCTTTCTGCCCCTTTACAATAATGCCATTTTTATAAGCCTTACTTAAAATCACAAGTGGCCCTGCAATACCATGTGCCAATCCAAGATTTATATAACCATTAGGGTAATTAGTCCTGTTCTCTATATCTAAATTTTTTTGGTGAATATGCCAATTTGGTATAACATTACCATTAATATTTTTATAAGAACAAATATGTACCAAAAGTTCTAATGCCCTCTTAGTTATTTCTTCATACCTTCCTAATAATAATAGATAACTAGTAACACCAGATAAACCAGATATCACATCATAGTCAACTTCTTCTAAACTTTGAATCTTTTTATTTAAATTATCCATTTTAGAAAGAAGCTCACTTGTTAAAAGCATATTGATTTTTTCCAAAAACTTCTCATAATTACCTGTATGTTTATTTACTGTGTAAACAGATAGAGCAACTTCTGTTAACCCTCCAAACAGAGCCATTTCACCTATTAAAGTATTTTCCATTAATCCTTTTCGAATAATTTTCATATTATTGTAAATTAATTCATCTGCTATTGACTTCGATTCTATAAATCTGTAACATTCAGCTATTACCATATTCATTGTCACAGCTTTATAGAAAGTCATATTTCCAGTTAGAGTATCAATTTGAACTTTTTCAAAATACTTATGAAGTATTTTTGAAAGCTCATTGTCTATTACTTTGAACATAAATATATTTTTTTTCACCTATAATCCCCTTCATTTCTATAAACCTATCATTATAACAAACTCCTAAAAAACTTTTCTATCAATCAAATTCAAATTACTAATTTATTCATAAAAGTGTCTCCAATACATTCATTAGCGTATAAAAGTGCTAAAATAATACCTGCTGTTCCATCAAGAAATGTATTTTTGTCCTCCCTAATCTCCCCTATATTCTTTGAAGATTCTATATTCCAAAAACCATATTGAGAATTTTCATCATACATATTTATAATTTGTTTTTCAATTTTATCCATCCCTTGTTTTAAAATGCTACTTGCTTGTACATTATAGGTACTCTTTAATATACTTAGCACTCCTGCATACCCATGACATAGTGTAGGTGAATTAAGTAGTAATTCTTTTATCTCTAACTGTGATTTTTGTTCAATAATACTAAGTGCCCAATTAATTAGTTTGTGATCCTCTATACAAATCCCTGTATTAAGTAAAACTTTTGCAATACCAATCGCCCCATAGCACCAACTTTCATTATTTACTTCTTTATGAAAATTGTTTTGGTTATCGAGGAACTGCTCTGGACTAAGCATATTTGGCCAATAAGTAGAACCGTTTAATTCATAAACACATCTTTTATATTCATTTACAATGTTAGCAATTGCGTTTAAATGATTTTCTACAATAATACCTTTTTTATAGGATTCTCCCAATACCATTAAAGGACCTGCAATACCATGAGCTACACCAAAATTCAAATATCCTGTAGGATAATTCACTCTATCTCTTTCCACTCGTAAATTTTCATTCTTTATATGCCACCTAGGAAGTAGTAATTCTCCATCCTTCTTGTATCCACTCATATAAACAAGGATATTAAGTAATTTAACAGATAAATTATTCATTTTTTCTTCTTCTGTAAATAATAATAAATACTTTGTAATACCAGAAATACCATAAATAGCATCAAAGTACTCAGTACTTATATTATTCTTAACGTCAATATATTTTAGATACCTTTCAGTCCATTCTATTAACAACTGATTTATTTTATCTAAAAACTTCTTATAATAACCTGTTTTCTTATATACTGTATATATTGAAAGAGCAACTTCTGTTAATCCACTATAAAGTGATGGTCTATCATATAATTCACCACTTGTTATGACCCCTTTAATTTTCAACATATTTTGATATATAATTTCATCTATATCTATCTTATTAGCAAAAATATCATATCCTTCTCCTAGAACTAGAAGTGTCGCACAGGTTTCTTCAAACCCAACATTTTTTTCACCATCTTCTACAATTTTGCTAATATACTTATCTATTATATCTTCCAATAATTTATTTTTAACTTTTATATCTTTTATCATATTTTCTTTCTCCTTTAAGATAAACTGGAAAAAATAACTTTTTGTTTTAATCATATAAGGTATAAGAAATTAGCCTTTTAAGTTTACGCATAGTCAATAATAACTACGCGTAAACCTATAGTACACTTATTACTCCTATATTTTCTCATTTCCCTAGACATTAATGATTCCGTGAGCGGATTTATTATACATCCTCTGGTATAATTCTGAATTATCCATTAAATCAGTATGATTTCCACTATCAACGATTTTACCTTCTTCAAGAATAATTATTTTATCTGCTAGTTTCTCTATATCTGTTATTCTATGTGTAATAATGATAGAGATTTTTTCAGACAAAACTTCTTGAATATTTTTAAATAATTGAATTTCTGATATTGGATCCAGTGCCGCTGTCGGTTCATCCAGTATAAGGAATTTCGAATTTTTTAAGAGTGTTCTACTTATAGCAATTTTTTGCCATTCCCCACCAGATAATTGAGTTCCATCATCAAACCAATTACCTAACTGCGTATCAAGTCCTTGATTTAAAACCTTATTAAATCCTGTCATTTCAATACTTTCATTCAATTTATCATCATTATTTATTTGATCTAAGTTTC
Source organism: Bacillus sp. 22475 (assembly GCF_052044835.1). Classification (NCBI taxonomy): domain Bacteria; kingdom Bacillati; phylum Bacillota; class Bacilli; order Caryophanales; family Bacillaceae; genus Bacillus; species Bacillus sp. 22475. Next base: position 8,898 of record NZ_JBQENW010000038.1, read on the forward strand.
CAACTCCAATATTTTCTCTAACTGTCATTTCGTATCTAGAGAAGTCTTGGAATAATACAGATGTTAATTTCCTTAAAGAACTTTTATCTATGAGTTTCAAGTTGATGTTATTAATGAATACTTCCCCTTCATAATCATCATAAAAACCTGATAAAATTCTAATTAGTGTTGTTTTACCAGAACCATTTTTTCCGACAATACCTATTAATTGGTTTGAAGAAATAGATAAGTTAATATTTTGTAAAACAAAGTTTTGATTATCTTTATATTTATAGCTTAAATTCTTTATCTCAATAGAATGGATATCTTCTAATTTATATGTTCTTTTCGGATCATAATTTGGTGGTAAATCAAGAAACTCAAATAACTGGCTAATATACAGGCTTTCTTTATAAATTGAAACTATATTATTTAAAAGAGCGGTTACACTTTCTTTTACTTTAGATACACTATTAATATAAGCCATTGTATCTCCAAGCATTATTTTTTTAAAAAATGTATCTATTACAATTAAAAGAAAAATGAACCCCAACATAATTTGATCCAGTACTCCAAATAAAACACCAAATTTAAACCGCTTCTTTATAATAGGCATTTCAGAATTTACTACAAACGAGTATACCTCTTTATATTTTTTAACAAAATATGAATTGAGGTTATTCAGTTTGATTTCTTTGAATGCTATATCCTTGGTTAGCAAGTATCCAACATACCATAGCATTCTATCTTTACCAGTTCTATTTCTCCGAATAACATATTGTTCTTCATTGATTTTAAGCATTTTTAAAGATGTAATTATAGGAATTAAAGAGATGAGTAAAACTATCCACCACTTCCATAAAATAAGGACAATCGATACACTGACTAATGTAATAACTTTCTGTATCACATTAATGTATGTAGTATAATAAGAAAAAAGTGTTCCTTCGCTTCCTTGCTCAGCACGTTGAATAACATTGTAAATAGTAGGATCCTCAAATTGTTTTAAAGACAATCCTTTTGTTTTTTTTAAAATCATCATCTTCAATTCTCCAGCAAACTTAAGACTAAATTTTTCTCCATAATAGCTATCTATCTTCACAATTAAAGTGTTTATCAAATCTACTAATACATAAAATATAGCAAGGGAAAGAGTAGCATATAAGTTCACATTAAGAGTTTGTAAAGAATTAATTAAATACCTCATAATTGTAATTAATGTCACCGGTATTAAGCTACTAACAAGCATAACCAATAGGTTAAGTGCTATATATTTAGAATTACACTGCAATAAAATCTTTAAAACTCGATTAAAAACCTTCAAATTTCTTTTTAATAAATTAAAATGATTCTTTATTTTAACCATGAGAACCAACTACAGTTTTTTTCTTCTGTACGGAATTTTTAAAGGCTTTTAAATCATATAAACTATGTGCAACTAACGCCATAATTAACCTTTCCCATTCCGTATCACCTTTAAATCTGTTACAAAACATATGAATAATGCTTAATAAAATAGATTGTTTACTATTGCAAAGCATACCTCTTTGGTCTAAGTTATCGACAGACTGTCTATACATAAAAGTTTTTTCTTGTTTTTTTCTTATCAATTCAGACAAATTACCTTCTACTAACTGTTTGTTGCAAAAAGCTTCCCAGTTTGCGAATTGCATGTATTCTTTTCTATGCTTTCTATACTGATCTCGATATTCGTTCCGATTTATTATTTTTGAAAATAATTTTTCTTGATCCTCAAATGTAACATTAAATTGTTCCATTATTGAAATAATACTTATAATGGCAACCTTTTCATCTTCATACTCTATCTTTTTTTCTCTAATTAATTTAATAAGTTGCCCAACATACATACTATCAGCATAAAAATAATCTTCTGCACTCTGTATGATTTCAGCACCGCCATATCTTTCAAGTTCTCTAACATAATTTTCAATCTGTAAAGAGTTCACCAGACCTTTATTATTTAGATTTTTAATAAATTCCTTTAAATATGTCTGTACTAAAAAGTCATTTTCACCAATAACTTGTACTCTTAGTCGAATATGTACCTTTGGGTCAGCATATCTTAAGAAAAAATATTTGGATATTAATTTTCTCTCAACTAACATTTCGCAAAAATCAGACAAATAATCCCCGATTAATTCGTCCATCCTAATTTTAGGCGTATATAATTTATAATAATACCACCCTTCATTTCCAGGTAGTAAATCCCTACTTTTCTCTTGAATACTAAATTTACTCCTATTACGTGATATATTAGATTGCGTTTGAATCGACTCAATAACATGATTTTCTACTTTATCCTCTTTCGAAATTACACTTTTTCTAATTAATGGAATTGTCAATTCACAACAATACCTTTGTGAATTCTTATCTTTAACAATTAGATTATTAATATCTTGATTCATTTCCGTTTCTGTTAGAAGTACATCATCATTATGTTTTTTAATGATATGAAATAATTCCGTTATATGTGTATGGCTACATAAATCAAACAGTAATCGATTATCATTTTCTTTTTGATAAACATAGCGCGGAATTTTATTCTTTTCTCTCCAACTCTTAAAACTCAATTCAAATTCTTCGTAGGAACTTAAATTAAGTTTCTCTTTTTTTATCTTCCATGATGAGGGTATTAGCACAATATTATCATACATTATCCTAGGTACATGATCGAATTTCCCAATTTGAAACATTAATGCTATATCTAGTAAATTCAAGTGATACCCAAAAGTAATATCTTTTAAAAACCTTCCTATATTGCTTCCATTCATAGGAGTCATCATATGATGAGAAGTAATATAAAGCTTTTTATTTAAACTTCTTGACTTCACATAGAATTTATCTCCACTTATTCCTACGTATAAATCTGTAATATCTATTTTTTCTTTTGTATTTATTGGATTTGTTGCTATACATAATTCATACTCCACATTATTACTATTAATTGTAACATTATTTCCTCTTCCATGTTGCAAACATTCCGATAATTCAACCATTATATATTCATCATTAATAGATTCTTTTTCTTTATTATATATTTCTGCTTTAATCCACTGCGCTTCATCCTCATCCAAAATATCTAGAAACCTTCCAAATGACTTACCAGCTTTATTAGATCCGAAGTTAGGACCAATAAATAATAGATAGTTGCCTTTATCTATTTCTTCACAACTCTGTGCTGAGACTATAATATTAAATTCTACTGAAGGTGCAAATTCTTCTTCTTTTGGTATATCACTATCTCCCACCATTTCACTTATATCTTCGTCAGTTAATTTAATAATCTCATTCTGAATTGCATTAGCTTCAATGATTCTATGTTCGATAAATTCTGTAATCTTTTTTACCTCTGCATTTGGTATTTCAGGTACATAATTCTTATATGATACTGGATTTAAGTAACCAGCTGGAGCTCCTAAACCAATATCTTCATCTAATAATTCTAAAAGTTGCACCTCTATATCCATTCCGTATTTTTCTATAAATTCCTCTTTATATGCCTTTATGGAATTATTCTCCCAACCACTTACCCCCAATCTCTGTAGCATATTACAATACTTTTCCATATCTCTCCCTACACATTTATTAAGTGTGTTTTGGTTTGTAAAAATCCTTGTATCAACTTGTAAATAATTTTCATTTTCATAAATTTCTTTCATCTCTTTTTTAATATCAAATAATAATGAAATGCCTTCACCGATAGTTTGTGTATTATACTTATTAATTTTAGTGGAAATAATCAACAACTGATTATATAAATCATCTGAACCCTCAATCTCTTTAACTTGTTTTATAACATATTCAAACGGGTTAATATCCGTTAATGGTGGTCTTAAGTTAGTAATCAAATAATCATAACGAACTAGTTCTTCTAAATAGTTATAAATTTTATCTTTGTTAACATGAGGGTATTTACTTGATATTATACTTACTAGATCTTCAATCCCAATAAACTTTTGAGTATTTTTCATTACTATTTGTAGCACATCCGACCAACGTATTGAAGCCGTTAAATCACCACTTTTGTGGTTAATCATTCCTACATTACTTACATATGGATTCTCTAATCTATCGCCTTTTTGATATACTAGTTCATTATTTTTCACCTTAATAGATTTAAAGAACATCCTATTATGCTCGATACTATTGATGACCCCATACACCCATCCCATATCCGGTCGCATTCGTTTCTTAAAACTTTTTATTTCATCAAGTTGTATATTTGAATAAGTATCAAAGTGTCCGATGTCTACTCCTGAAAATAACCCATAAGGTGTTGTACGAGTAGACATTCTAATTAAATATTTGATTACGGAACTAGATACCTTATTGTTGATTCTATCTAAATTATTAAACAAATTTATACTTCCAATCTGAATTGCTTCTCTAATTTCTTTTTTCTCCAATATTTTTTTGAGTTCTACCTTTAAGTCAACATCATTAGAAAAACAAATGCTTTTATAAAATTCAACAGGCAGTATTGGTGTTCTTAACATATAAAAATCACAAGATTGATATAAATTTTCCATAAGCAATATCTACACCTTTCTTTTTTAATACGAAAACGCATACAAACATAGCTATAGATTCTTTAGCCATTAATACCACATCCGACCAATCTGTAAACTTCACGCCACACCTGTAAAAATACACAAATTTAAAGTTATAGAATGTTTTCCCATTTATTAAATAAAAAAATTATACTACTGAATATTAAATCTACATTCAGCATGATTACAGAATTTACGATACAGGAAAGCATATATAGGACTTTAGTCCGTCTTTAGGCGTGGGATGAACGCATCGTTTTTGCATAGCAATACATAGTATACTTTATTCATAGCTATGCAAAAGACGTAAAAACATTAGAGAACCAACAATCAATACAGTATGTTCACAGTACCGTAGCCCACAAACCTATATGGTCTGTTTTGGGAGTGGTGCTAGCACACCACAATCTTACACGTCAGCGATACAAAAAATGGAATTCGCCTTTTTGTAGCAAGAATCCCACTGAAGTATGTCAGCTGGCCCCTTTAAGGGCGGGAGTGTTAAATACTTCACTCAAATAAAAATTATCTTTCCTTGTTGTAAATCTCACCTATATTTTATAATTTTTTGATTTTTTTGTCAAAATAAGTAACTTTTTTTGCTTTCGTTACACAACATAAGTACTTATTTACTTGGGATATATTTGTAATAAAGGATAACAAATTCAAAAATACCCTCAAATTACTTTTGTTGTAATATAATTCGAGGGTATTTTAGATTTACTTACTATTAATATACCCCCGATGGAAATATATGATTCTTTACAGAATTAATATAAGACTTTGTCCATTTCTTTTTTATTCTTTAAATTAATATTGGAAAGCATACTAATAAACATTTTTAAAACACGTTAATCATTAATTTTTTGACTAGAACAAAGTCACCCTTCATACCATCTCACTTTTCTTGGAAACTCATGTATTGAAAAATGTAAAAGTACCATATAAATGTAAAAGTACCATATTAAATAAATTCGACAAAATCATTCAAATTCCTTTTTCAATTGCGTTTTTTACATCCACAATTCCCCATATAAAAAGATGATTGAATACTTTTTAGAAATAGACAAATCACCAGCATTACAATGTATGTTTAAAAAATTAAAGAAACAAGACTTTTATAAACATACAATTTCATTTTAATAATCTAATAACAAACCTTTAATTTAAACAAATCTCTTTCAAGCAAAAAAAGATGTCCTAGTACCATATCTACTAGGACACCCCTTCATTTTAATCATATATACATAATTTCTCTAAATTTCTAAATTCTATACACCTCTATCACTTAAACAATAATTAGATATATCTTCTACCTAAAACATCGTATTGCTATTAGCTGCCTCATTTGGAATCTCTTGAATTACATCCCAGTGTTCGACAATCTTTCCATCCTTTATGCGGAAAATATCCACTATAGCAACTCCCTTACCTTGAGAGTTAGCACGAGAATGTACATGAAGAGCAACTGTATCTCCTTCAGCTACTACACGTTTAATTTCTGCAGAAGAATTAGGGTTCTTAACAAAATCCTCCTTAAAGAAATCCATGAAGGCTTTTCGTCCATCAGCAACAAAAGAATTATGTTGCTGATAATCTTCACTTACATAATTAGGGATAATATCGATATTATGTTTATTAAAAACTTCATTATAGAAATAAACTACCATTTTTTTATTCTTTTCTTTTTCTGTCACTTTATCTTTCGATACTGGTTCAACATTCTCACTCTTTACTGAGTGAGCTTTGGTATTACCAGTTGAAGCTTGAAATATTAAAGTCGACACAATTCCTAAAATAAACATAAAAATAATTATTATTATTAAATTTTTCTCTAATTTCATATATACCTACCTCTTCTAATTTTATAATTCATCTTCGATAACACGCTTGATAAAGGAAAAATCTTTCCCAGAATCTGATGTAAGAAATATTGTTAGGAAAATAAAATCCATCTATCCTACCAATACTCCTTATACGAGACATATTAGAAACTAGTAACCCTAACTTAATACCTCATTAACAGTTGCACTGTCCACAATTTGAATAAACTTCTTAACCTTATCGTTTTCATCAAACTCATAAAGATGACAAAAATCTGCCACAAATGATTTCCCTGTTGTTTTATATGTTCCACTATATTTTCCATATACGATAACAGTATTGTTATTAAAAGCATAAATTTCATCTTTAGCGCTATAGTTATCCCATTCAGTTCCAAGACGTTCATGTACGTTTTTCACTACTACATCAGGACCTATATAAGTGCCTGCATATGGAAACCCAGCAGCTTCTGTCCAAGATACATTTTCACTTAAATACGTTTTGAAAGCATCCATTTTTCCCTGGCCTGTTAACACATACGTTTCATGTAATAGTTTTTGATATTTATTCATAGCATTAACCCCAAGGCATTTCTTTTGTTACAACTTTTGCACTTAATTCTAATACACCTTTATTTGCATAGCCTGGATATGCTGCTTCAAGTATTGCTACAAAATCTTTTGAAGTTTTACTTTCCTCAGAAGCTTGCATTGCTGTTCTTAGATAATCCATGGTTGCATTAATTGCTTGATTATCTAATGATTTTTCGATTGATCCATGACTTGGTACAATTATGTCAGCATGTAATGCTTGTAATACTTTTAAGTTCTCAATCCATGCCTCCATTGCTGCTTTTGAGCTAGTATCTGCTAAGAATAGATGGATTTCGTTAAATACATCTATTCCTCCAATTAATACTTTCAGTTCTTTATTAAATAAGCTAGTTCTGTAATGATCTAAGCCTACAAGTTCTAATGTTAGTCCTTGAAAATCAATCGTTTTTTCATTAAACACTTGAGGTAATACCACATTACTTGGTGCATTTTCTCCAAGTGCGCCTTTCCAAACTTTTAATTTTCCTAATACAGAATGAACAATATGTTCAACAGTAGACTCTGTTGCATATGCTATAGCTTCTGGGTATGCAACTTTCATACTTTCTAACCCGAAATAGTAATCAGGATCCCCATGGATAATAAAGATTTTATCCAGAGATAAATTATTGTTTTTCAAATAATTCACAATTTCTTTTGAATCAGATTGAGTAAATTTCGAGTTTATTAAAAATGCATGTCCTGCTTTCTCAACTAAGGTTGCAGTGACCATAAAACTTTTTTCGTCCGAACTAAACACCGTTAATTTCACATCTTTTTGATTTGTATCGATTGTTTTAAACATAGATGTTATTCTCCTTTTGTTATAGTTATTGAATAGATAACACATTTTTATTTTGTTCCGACAGAAGACCCCTCTTCAATTCTCTTGAAAGATTCATCGCACCAGCAAATAGATCGGAGATGTATGTCGGCTGGCGTAAGCTAACATATTTGCTACTATAGCTTAAATATTCTTAGTATAAATTTTTAAAACGTGCTTCAATTTTATCTGGCGTCATTACTCCACCACCAATAGGAATAATTTGATTATCCTTTTGTAAAAGTAATGAAGGATAGCTATTAACCCCAAGCTGTTGAACCTTATTGAAATCATTTTGGACATCTACAATTGTTTCTTGCGCATTTAAACGCTCTATTACTTGATCAGGGTCCAAACCATGCTCAATCGCAATCTTACGATATGTCTCAGGATCACTTAGGCTTTGTCCATCATAATAAAATGCTTTTTGCATAGCAGACGTAAATTCTAACAAACGGTCTAGCGCTAATGAACGTAAAGCTGAAAATCCAATTGCAGCATCTTTCGAATTCATTTTAAAAGTACCTTCTTCCACCAATTTTTGATAGGAAGGACCAAATTCTGCACCTGTAAGTTGATTAATTCTTTTATTTCCCTCTTCTATATATGAGAGATTTTTTATTGGTAGATCATCTAAAAATAATCCACCACATAAATCTGTTAACGGCATTTCAGTGTGTTCTTTGTAAAATCCTTTAATGCTTTCTGAAAAACCATAGCACCATCCACAATATGCGTCCCATACGTATATAAGGTTATCTTGTTTTTTCTCCATTTAAATCTCCTACCTTTATTTTTATTAGCTAGTCCAGCTATCAATTAAAAATTCTTAGCTAGCTTTTGGGTTTGTAAAAGTGCATCTTTTTTAGCAACCTTATTATTTTCCCCAAAAACTAATCCTTCCAAAAAAAGATCAACTAAAATTATTCATAAAAGATAACACTGCACATTATTGCTCTAAAGCAGAAAATACTACCGTTCAGAATATGCATAGTTGTTAATATAATAGTAATTCTCTGCATTAGACGATAACCTATAGACTGCTACCTTTAATTAAATATATAAATATTTTTCTTAAAACAGGAAGTTGTTGTAACTATATAAGTTACGCCTTATGTAACCACATTAGTTACAACCGGATTGAAAGTCAATTATTTTTTACAAAAAACATTAAATTTCTACTTTAAGGTTTCCACAACTATGGAATTAAAGTAAATTCCCTTTACCATTAATATCTATTTTTCAAGGCAATGAATTCTAAAAAACATCTTCTTATTTTTCATTCACAATTATAATGAAAAATGAGAAGATGTTTTCATATTCCTTTAATTTGTTTTCTTTTAGTTCTATTCTAATTTTTGTTTTAAATTTTCCTAAGGTAAATAAATCAAATATTTTGAGATACAAATGTGTAAATTTTTTATACAACACAAAAGAAATTTATCTTTTAACCTTAGGAACTACAGGGATAGCATAATCAATTAGAATCCACGAAGTTTCCGTACTTAGAAATCTCCCACTTAACGACCTTACAGCCTATAAGAATTGAAAGTAGTTTAATTCTCTAACATGGATTGTGGAACAACTTTCTTTCCCACTACTTTAAATTCAATTTCCCCTTCTTTTTTCTTTCTGTCTCTAAATCAATTATTTTCATGTCACAATCCCCTTTATTTATTATAAACAAGGAGAAAGCACTCATTTGAGTGCTTTCTCCTTGTTTATAAGTGGACCTTGTAGGACTCGAACCTACGACCGAACGGTTATGAGCCGTTTGCTCTAACCAGCTGAGCTAAAGGTCCAAAGCATAAAATTTACTTCATAAGGCATATTCACATATATCATTTTACCATATAATGTATCAATTCACTTTACTTTTTATTTAATATGCATATTTACATCGTGTTAAAAGTGTTTATATTCTGCACTCCTAATATTTTGTAATTAGTACTATCTTTTAATACCTTTACAGAGGTCTGATTAACAGTAAATAAAATGTATGTATCAATCATATTAAAAATGATATAGTTACAATATTTAATTACTTATATTGTCAAATACTCTTATGCAATATTGTTTAATATCAGTAATAGCAACTAAATTATATGCCTGTTTCATTGTATTAAAACAATTATCTATCTCCCCTTTTTCCATGATAGGTTTACCAGAATTATTATCTTCTAATTCTAGATCAGCTACTGCCCATGGTAAGTCAAATAGAATCATTTTCTTTAAAGTCTTCCCACTATAACAGCCTAAAGTATCAACTACACAATCTAATAGTTGCTTTTCTATCTGAGTTAACTGAGTTGTACTATCATAATTAACTTCAAGATTGTCGTACTGATATACTTTATATTTATTAAAAATAACTCGATATACCGGTCCATGACTTCCTACTTCACAATCATCTTCAAATAAATATGTCCCAGTAAACACCTTACAAAATCCTTGCGCATAGTATAACAGCTTTTGAAGAGCTAAAGGAGTAATATCATCATTTTTATATAGCAAATAGTTAGCAACTTCCTCGATTTTCGTAGTCTGCGTAGAAGGAATATCATCATTTTCCTGTAGCTTTGCGATTGCTTCTTTAGAGACCCTATATGCTTTTTGAGTAATTAAATCTTTATTTCTTTCCAAAATATCTAGCATAAAAGATTCATCTCTACCTAATCTTTTCAATATATCCGAGTACTGCTTTGTCGGAATATCTCCATTTACATACCTTGTTAGGGTAACCTCTCCCCAACCTAAAAGTAAAGACAATGGACGTTTTCCAATCTTATATTTTTCTAAAACCTCTCTTATTTCAGAAATAGTAACTAACTGTTCCTGTTGTCTATAGGCATGATCTAATTGTTCTAAATTATAATCATGAATGTTAGGAACAAATATTTCAGATTTACACTCCTCGCAATTTGCTTCTTTACCTACATAATGATATTGCTTCCCTCTAATGACTGTCACTTTTGAAACATCTTTAGTAGAATACTTTACCATATCTCGACAAAACTCACATAAAACCAACATAAAAATCCTCCCTCATTCTAAAACCATTAGTCACTTATCTTTACCTAAAAAGATAAGTGACTGGTTTATTCCTTTTATGAAAAGAAACAACAATCATGTATTTGTTCCTGTCCTTATTTTCAATTAGATTCATCTTAATATATATGTCTACCGACTTCTTTTGTCCCCAATTATCTAACTCATATTGTGGACAAAAGATATACAATTTTTCATGAGCAAAATTTGGATTTTTATTATCAACTGCATAACAAAAATCACGTACTCCTATATTAAGAAGAATCTCTTTCACTTTACTAGCGTTTATCTCATTAGCCTCTAAAAATTCACTATTCTCTTTCCTTTTTTCATTTCGAGAAACCGTAAATCGATTATTTTTAATTAATTTTTTAAACTCTAATATGTATTGCTCAATCTCTCCGATTGTAAAATTAGTGTGCTTTTTTGTCTCCCTATTTTGAAAGCTAATATGCATTAAAATTCTTTCCCCTTTCAAATCGTACCTCATATTTACTAGAATTACAATAAAAAACGTATCAATTGATACGTTTTTTTAAAAATTCACAGTAAAATTCTATTCATCCTTCTTATAATGAGTACATTTATGTCGTCTACAAAACTTCTATATAATTATTTTTGCTGCGATTCGTAAATCTATTATGTATCTATTTTACAATCACAGTTTCATATATCCGTGTATACATTTAACGTAAAAAAACTACATATCCCTCCAATTTCCCTGATAAACAAATCAATTACTCATATGTTTTCTCACCCTATATAAACTGCCTATCTTAATCTGTTGTTTTATACAGAAATATATATTTATACCTGTTTAAACCCAAACAAAAAAGGCCTCCTCAAGTCGATTAATTGTGCATAGCAAAATAAGCTAATTACACTAATCGGCTCAAAGAAGCCCTTTCAAAATTAAAGTAAGAACAAAACTTACTTCTACAACTCAACCACAACACATAAGGTGTGGGAATGAACGGAATCAAATAAACTAACAATATACCTATATATTACAAAATACATAGGTTTATATCAAGATATTTTAAAATATTTCCAAATGCTGATTTTTAACCTATATTTTCTTCCAAATAAAAAAGCATATAAATACTTTACTCTTTCCAAAACTGTTCCAATAGAATGACAATGACGGTATGGTCTTACCCCTGTCAAGTAGACAGTAATAGATTAGGTGTCTTTTCATTAAGCAGCCTTAGTTCCAAATTCAATAGGACTAAGGTTGTTTAATCTTTTTTGAAATCTTTTGTTATTGTAATAGCCCATATATCTTTTAGTAGCCTTAAAAACTTCTGCTTTTTCATGAAACGTATGTCTATAAAAGCATTCTGCCTTAAAATGACTAAAAAAACTCTCTATACATGCATTATCGTAACAATTTCCCTTCCTAGACATACTCACAGTTATTTTGTGCTTTTTAAGTAATTGGTTATATTTTTTTGACGTATACTGATAACCTCGGTCGCTATGTAATACTGTTTCGTGGACTTTTCTTTTTCTTAAGGCTTTATTGACTGTGTCTGTAACTAATTTTAAATTGTTGTATTCGCTCATTTGGTAGGCCACAACTTCGTTATTGTAAAGGTCTAGTATCACGGAAAGATATATGCGCTTATTGTTAAAGGTAAGATAGGTTATATCTGTAACCCATTTTTCATTTGGTCTTGTAGTTGAAAACTCTCTGTTTAACAGATTTTCCGACACGACGCATTGTTCTTTTAAACCAAAATGCCTCCACTTTTTCTTTCGAATCTTAGCTTGTATCCCCATTTTCCTCATTAAACGATATACTCTTTTGTGATTTATCTGTAAACCATAATACTTTTTGAGCCATATACAAATTCTTCGGTAACCATAGCTTCCATTTATATCTGGATCTCGTTCGCATTCTACTATTTTAGATATGATAAATTGATCCTCTTTCATCTTTTCAGAGGGATCGTTGATTCTTTTTTCCCACTTATAATATCCACTTCTTGAAACACCTGCAATTTCACAAAGCAATACAATTGAAAAGTTCTGTTTTAAGGTATGAATGACTTCGTATTCTACTGATTTACTTTTGTTGACCTCATCTCCTTTTTCGTAGCTAATAGCTTTTTTAAGTATGCGTTTTCCGCTTCTAATCGTTGTATTCTAGCGTCTTGACTGACTTCATTTGTTTGTTTAGATCTTCCACGTTTTTCTTGTAGGCCCAGAATCCCCTCATTTTCATATTTTTTAATCCATCTATCTATAACTGAATATGTAACTCCTAATTCCTTTCCAATTAATTTGCTTCCAATTCCTCTATGTGAGTACAATTCAATAGCTTTCATTTTAAAATCAATTGAAAAAGTTCTTCTAATTTTCCCCATAAAAAATCCCCTCCATAATAAACAGTAAAGTAACTTTCTTTCAACTGTCTACTATAAGGGGATCATATCAGTACCCACGAGTAATCCATTCATTAAAACATATTGTAAGGAAGAAGGAATGCCGCTAAATGCGCTTTCTGGAAGAAACATTATTCCTAAACTGATTAATAATGTAATTCCTAATATAGTTAATCGGCGTTGATTTACTTCTTCGCTTAAAATCGATTGAAATGAAATGCCTATTACTTGGACAAATGTTGCTAAAAGTGCAGCATTGGCAATAGGGCCTGGAAGCAAGGATATAAAGCTTACGATTGAGGGAACAAAAGAAATTCCTGCTAATATAAGACTTGCTATAAGGAATGACTTCACTTTTCTTTGTCCTGTTAATTGAATAAATCCTGCTGATGCAGGTAATGGTACAATACCAATTGTAGAAAACAACGACGAGATAATATGTGATATACCTCCGACCCATACACCACGGTTCAATGTTTGCTTTTCATTTTCTTTAGATAAGGGAGCTACTTGTTTTACAGCTGAAATAGCAGCAATTGTATTTGCAACTAAAAGAAATGTAAATAAAGTTGCAGTTAGGGTCATTCCAATATCCAATCTAGGTGTGCCCCAAGCAAATATCTCTGGTAACTTAACTAGCGTTGTGTGTGTAGGCATATAAGATGATTTTCCTAAAAGAGCATACAAAAACCAACCACATGAAATTCCAAGTAACATAGCGTACCTTTTCATCCATCCTTTCTCTTTAATTGATAAGAAAGTAATAAGAGCAAAAACAAAGAGCGCAATAGTAGCTGTTGGATAATCAGGATGAGTTGCAGATCCTTGTAATCCCATCATTCCTTTTAGTAACACACCACTAAGTTGAAGTGCTAAAATTAAAAGAAATGTCCCTGTAACTAAAGGAGTAAATAAACGTAAGATTCGATGAACAAGCCCTGTTATACCAAGAACGAAGAGTAATATACCTGCAATAATTAACCCACCTTCTAAAAGTTGCAACACGTCTTTTGCACTTTGTCCCTGATGCATAGCAACTTGGCCCAGTATGACAAATATACTTACCCATGAACCGGCTGGACCATCCGCTATGGGATAGCGATGCCCAAACCATGCTTGTATAAATGAACTTATTCCCACGACTAAAAAAGTTCGTTGCATTAATGTTGAAATATCTTCTACTGATAAATGGAATATGCCACCAATAATGATAGGCAATGCAATTGCATTTGCTAATAAAAAAACAAACCACTGTAGAATATTAAAGCTTGTATTAAAGTATTTTTTATTCATATTATTCTCCTTTACCCAAAAAGAATCTCATAGTAAAAATCCATCCTTTCTATACAGTTAAATTAAAAAGGATGGATTTTGTAACTCTATAAAATCAATTTAATTATATAGATAGATTTTCAATTAATTACCATGTACGGAACGGTAAGAATTTCCCGTTAAGTGTAATAACGATACGAGGATCGCCACCTTTTGGATCTTCTTGTGTATCCACACCTAGATTGAAGTTGATTGCACTCATTACACCTTCTCCAGCTTTTTCTAATATTAATTCTCTAAGAGTTGGAGCGTATTGTAACATCATTTCATATAATCGATATAAGATTGGGTCTGTAGGAGGCATTTGCATTACTTGACCTCTAAGTGGAACTACTGTTAATGCCTGAACTACTTCTTCATCTAATTCTAATAGTTTACCGATTTTTTCTGCCTCCGGACGTGTCATTGTAGCCTGCCCTAATAATGCTGTTACAACCCAAGTCTCAGAGTTTTCACTTACATTTGAAATTTCTTCCCATGTTAAACCTTTTGCGATTTTTGCTTCCATAATTTTTTGCGTAGCTTCTTGTCTATTCATATTTAATAACTTCCCTTCATTTAAGTAATGATTAATGTTTCATACCATTTAATGTTTTATATCCATCAACTACTACATCTAATTTACCTGTGTGAGGATCAATAACTAAACCATGTACAGGAACATCTTTTGGAATAAGTGGATGATTTCTTACTAAATCAACATTAGCTTGGGTCGAATCACAGATATCATCAAATCCAAATAACCATTTTTCAAGGTCAACACCAGCATATTCAATTGCTGCTAAAATTTCTGGTGAAGCTACTCCACGATCTAATATTTTTTGAAGTGTTCCTTTGGGATTAGTTTGGCTTGCACCACATCTATGGTGCCCGATAAGAAAGATTTCATCTGCATTTAGATCATATACTGATGCTACAACACTTTGCATAACACTATCGAAAGGAGAAGCAATCTTACCACCTGCATTTCTGATAACTTTTGCATCTCCATCGTGTATATCTAAAGCTTTTGGAAGTAGCTCAATTAAACGAGCATCCATGCAAGAAACAACAACCATACGTTTCTTAGGCATTTTTGTTGCTTCATGAAGAGCGTATTCCTTATTTTCTACAAATTGTTCATTGAACGATAAAATATCTTGTAATAACATATTAGTAACCTCCTTTAAATCTAGATGTATTTTTTTGTTGCGTCCTCTGTGTTATAAGTAAATATAACTGATAAACAATGCGATGTAAGAGGATAAACTTAGTATAGTGAATTGTATCGATAAGCTGAATAAGTTGGCGAAACACTTTCTGCTTTTCTACTTTCACGATGAAAGGATTGGTTTATATTATTGATCAAACAGATTTTGAGATACTGAAATTATTAGGAGAAAACTCAAGAATACAATGGAAAGAACTAGGTCAAAAAATACATATGACTGGGCAGGCTGTAGGAAATCGAATTAGGAGATTAGAGGATTTAGGGATTATTGAACAATATACAATCGCTATAAACCGAATCAAACTAGGACAAACCGTGACTGCATTTGTTACTTTGTTTGTCACATCAGCTAATCATCAAGAATTTATGGATTTCTTTCAAAAAGAAGAAGAAATATCTGAAGTACATCGTGTAAGTGGTGAAGGATGTTATTTATTAAAAACACATTTTTCTTCTAATGAAGAATTGGATAACTTTCTAGGTCGACTATTAAAATATGGGAATTATCGTGTTAACCTATCAATAGGGAAGTTAAAATAAAGTCTTTTTCTTCCGAGGGGATAAGTTATTTTCTAATCCTTATTTCTATAGAGATAATAAGAGCCTTACTACAATTTGTGTGTAGTAAGGCTTTTTAAATACTTATTAAATGCTATCTAATTGTCAGGGACTACCACATTAAAGGTAACCCCTTTTCATAATTATTGACTTGCTTTTACTATTTCCTTTAAATATCTTTGCATATTTTGATTTACTGCATAGACATAACATCCATTTATCCCGCGAGATAATAGCACGTAATAAATACGTTTAATATAGGATGTTAACTCCTCATTATTTATATCTGTTCCCTTAATTGGAAGACCGTTTCGATCTTTATATTCTTTTGGATTCACTACAATCTTAGCCTTATTTAAATCATAGTCTCCATTTTCTTCACCTGCGTAATCACAATCAATTTCAGCTCCTAAAATCACACCAACATAATTTAAATCCGCACCTTGTGTAGTATGTATACATCCTATTTCCTCTATACTTTTCTCAAAGTTAATCCAACCTTTTACCTTTGAGTTCCATTTGAATGTCTCACCTGTAACAGGATCTTTTATATCATATTGATTTTTATCCTTTTGTGTAATCCATTCCCAAGAATAACCTGCGACTACGCGACATAATTCATGTTTTTCATTTAACATTTTCATAGATTCATTCAATTCTGTAATAGAGCCCATTACCTTAAAGTCATAGCCCCGCAATAACCCTTCTTCATACACTCCAACATTATTTGCTATTTGTAAATATTTACGAAGCCATGCTAAATATTGATCTCCAGACTTTAAACGGAATTGTTTATGTAAGGGATGCCTCTTATAATTCGCTGTCAACCGTTGGAATGAATCTGTATCTATATCTGCTGGTCGAATCGTTTGGTATGGATCATAAACTATTGTTAAATGATATGCAAATGTTTCTATTAATTCCAACTCGTTTGTATAACCATCATCAGTAACTAAATGTTTTAAATCACGTGCTTGTTTACCAAAATATTGTTTCAGACGATGAGCTTCATCTACAAAAACATATTTATATTTAGATCCTCTATTTTTTGCTTTCTTAATAAATAATGAAGGTGAAAGTACTGTAATACCTTGTAAACCTAGTTTTTTCATTAAACTCTTATATAAATTTAAAGAATGATTTTGTGGGACAATAAGTGCAATGTCTTCATGAGACAGCCCCTCACGTGCTTTACCAGTTTTATCGTCATAAGCAAGCGCATATAAGATATTTGTTAATACAATTGTTTTACCGGTACCCGGGTCCCCTGTAATCAAATTTCGACTATTTGATGTAGTAAGCATTGTATTAAAAATGTCTTTGCAAACCTCAATTTGATTTGCCGATAACTCTTTAAATGGTGAATATTTATAAATAAATTTATTATGTATCTCACCTAAATTCTCACTAGCTATACCTTCTTTCATTAACTGAGCCCAAATTTCTCCAAACATATTTTCAACATTTTCAATTCCATTATAGGAATGAATTTTTTGTCCTCTGATTTTATTCAGTAAGTTAAATTTTTCATCCGCTAATAAATATTCAATTAATAATGTTTCAATATGTTTAATTGAGCTTTCATTAAATAAATCACTCTTTATCACAATAACTTCCTTGAATGTTTTATCTTCATCATTTAAATGTGCAATGAAACGGCCATAAATATCTGTGGACTTACCTACATATAAATTCTTTTTATCTCGTTGAATATAAACTACTGGTATTCCATCTATTTTAGGGTCTCTAATACAACCTTGCTCAAACTCTTTTCGCTTCTTTTTAATTATGTAAAATGAAGATAATTTTGCTGCAAATGATAGCATTTGAATAACTCCCTACTTTTTAATTTTAAGAATATTTGAGGATGTGTGGATTGCATACTTTTAGAATACAATCCATACATCCAAATCATGATCTCAACCATCTGCTTTCCCATAACCATTTCAAAAAACTGTAAAACGATTATCGCTTTACAGTTCGTTATATTTTTTATTACTTCCAAATGCTTTTTCTACAGGATATTTCTCTGCATTCTTTACCAACTTAGCATGTACTACTTCTTCTAGATCGATATCTAATTTATCACTTAGCATAAGTAAATAGATCATTACATCCGCCATTTCTTCTTTTATTTCCTGCATTTTCGTCTCTGTTGCTTCTTCACTAGACTTCCATTGAAAAGCCTCCAGCAACTCTGATGCTTCTAAATTTAAGGAAATTGCTAGATCCTTCGCATTATGAAACTGCCCCCAATTTCTCTCATCTCGAAATTTTATTACTGCCTTTTGCAAATCTTCCATAACTATTAATCTCCTCTCAATTACTTACTATCTCTTTAAAACAAAATTCATTACATCTAGAATTCCATCTAATTAACCTTAATCCAAATATAATCATCTTCATATTTAACATTTAATTTTAATCGAATTCCCTTCATATAATCCTCTAATTGTCTTGTAAAATCCTCATCATTGGATTGATCATATTTATCTATGTCTAGATATAACTTGAATATATTCCCTTTCGTTAAATCAAACTCCCATTTCAAAAAATTAAGTAGCATATTTTCCTTACTCATGTAGTGATTCGCTTCCATATAATCTAGTAATTGATATAGATTATAGTATACCAAGTTATTTGGTTTAAGCTCTTCACATTTGGGACAATATTCTCTATATCTATCTTGTAATTGCATAATCATTTCTGTCCCACATTTATTACAGTTATACATGTACCATTCCCCTTTACTGGATAACCCAATTCGTCTCTCTTATGTTCTTCCTTTCCTTGAAGTTAAAAATTATACTATTTCACTTTAAAAATATTCCTCTTATGCCACTTAAAGTATAATTTATTCTCCGGTTGAATTCCTATCTTAACTTTTGGTATTAATCCAAATTTCAAATAATCTGTTTCCACTATTAATGAGGAAATATGCAATCGTCCCTGCCCATCAAATGTGATAAACCCTTTATCATAAAGAGCATCATGATTACAGCACAGTAGTACACCGTTATACGGATCTAAGCGTTCCATACTTGTACTATCTTTCCATGGCTTAGAATGACTTGCTCTTAGCAATTCTGGTAAATTTATTCCGCATAATGCACATTTTCCGTTCCAAATCTCCATTAATTCCTCTCTAAATTTTTGCTGTCCAATTCGTATTTTCGCTTTCACTTCGGATTCCGTCTCAGCTATAACCGGAATTAATGTATTGTTTTCTGTCCTTCTTACCGGATCAACTGCCAACTCTAATTGCTCATCATTTATTTTATAAATGTTTGAATCACCAATTAGTTCCATTAATTTAAGAGCTAATTCTTCATTACATGGATATAAATAACCTTGGTTTCCATTTGCATCTGATTGAAAAGGTGAATATTTAATTGGCAACAGGTGCGATATCTCTTCAAATTTCTCACGTATATTAATTGGTTTTTCTAACTCATGATATTTTAAAGATACCAAATAGCCTTCATCAAACCATTGATCATTGCTTTTCATAATCGATGGTTTATTCGATTCCTTACAATTTTCTTCAGCGATACTAACTGCTACAATATTCCCTTTTACATAATGAAAGATTCGATCCCCCTCTTTTACATCCATCATTCTTTTCCATGAATGTGGTACATTACCGCCTCTATCCTTTTTAGGTGACCAAATAATTTCTAATCCTTTTTCCTCTTGATATGTATGCCCCTGCATAACAATAAAATGATTCATATACTCTCTCCTAAAGCGTTAACTCATTACGCTATTTTCTATTTAATATAATACTAAAAAACTCTCCTATGATTAGCAAATTGTCTGTTTCATTTTCAATACCAAACAACCTTTTCTACAGAAAAATTCTGCAATTCCTTTTACTCAACAATTGAGAAATCCAACTTTATATCCATTTATAAAAACAAAAGAGTTGACCCAAAAGGTCAACTCTTCTATTTTTAATTTTTTATTTCTCTTCTTCTTCTTTTTTTGCAATTTCCCGTTCATTTTTAGCGATTAAATCATGAAAATGCTCTTCTTTATTTTCTTCAATATAATTCATAAGGTCTTTAAATTCCATTTATATCGCCTCCTGTATTTATTATATCAATAATATAAAAAAATGTCAGGATAATATCTATTAATTATTTTATAAAATTTATAAAATATATATTCACTAAAAAACAAGAGCTGATTTCGCGATAAATTGATTATTTCGAGATTCATCAACAATAATTTCTTTTACTCGTTTTGATTCTTTAAAAGCAAAAACTTCTGGTTCCTTCCCGGTATTATCATATAAAGTATAGCAATCTATTAAATCCTTAATTTTAGAAAATGTAATCGCTACTTTCATATGACTTTCTTTAATTATATATTCGGGTACCAATCTTCCTGTTACTTTAAAACGCAAATTAGATCGCTCTAAGGCAACTTTTATTGGGACATCTACAATAATTGCTTTAATGCTAAAACCTGCTAGTCTTAATTGTTGAATTAACTTTTTGTATTTTACTTCATTTTTCATTGTACCATCATACTTGAACTACCCCCACTTTCACTTCGTTTAGAAGTGAGGGATTCCTAAGT
Organism: Bacillus sp. 22475; assembly: GCF_052044835.1. Taxonomy (NCBI): domain Bacteria; kingdom Bacillati; phylum Bacillota; class Bacilli; order Caryophanales; family Bacillaceae; genus Bacillus; species Bacillus sp. 22475. The sequence goes on from NZ_JBQENW010000038.1 coordinate 29,807, forward strand.
AAAGAGTTCTATCGAACTCTAATTAATTAGGCTAACCCCGCAGTCCTTGCGGTTAGAAGCCTTATCGCTTCATTCTTTAGATTGATACTTGCGTTAATATCCCTATCATGGTTTGTACGACAAGAAGGACAGTCCCATTCACGTAGGTTTAGATTTTTAACGTCTTTATTTTGATATCCACAACAAGAACATAATTGGCTGGAAGCAAATGTT
>NZ_JBQENW010000039.1:0-29292 GCF_052044835.1 Bacillus sp. 22475
CTGGTTTCCACCCCTGATTCTCTACCCAATCAATATTAACCTTATATTTTTTATTACTTTGTTTATCTCGTACATTACCGTAGGCTTTATTATTACCATTATTTCCAATAAAATCGAAAATCAATTGGCTCTCTGGAACATCAACAGCATAAGAGATTGCTTTTTTCATCTCACTCCAATCTACTGTTCCTTCTTTAAATTTCATATCAGGTTTTGCTCCTTGCTCTGTACCAATTGGCTTCCATGAAGGATTAGTTTGAGGATCCTTTTCTTGAGATACCGTTTTTTCTTCCTCTTTATTTTCAGTTCCGTTCGTTTTTACCGATTTTTCTACTTTTTGTTTCCCTTCTAACTGTGCTGCTTCTTTATCTTCAGTTTTCTTCTCTTCTATCTTTGCTATTTCTTTATCTTCAGTTTTCTTCTCTTCTATCTTTGCTGTTTCTTTATCTTCAGTTTTCTTCTCTTCTATCTTTGCTGTTTCTTTATCTTTAGTTTTCTTCTCTTCTATCTTTGTTACTTTCTTTTCTTGAGCAATTGCTTTCTTTGATGTATTAGAAGGGGTAAACAACTGGTATGTCACTATACCAACTGTCACTAATACCAAAGTAAATGCAATATTAAAAATTGCCTTTTGACGACGATTCTGTTGTTTTTCTTGAAATCTGCTTACTTGTCCCATTCTTCAAACCTCCGTTTTTACTTTCTCCTCTACTCTTTATGTATTATCCCTAAAATTCTTAATATTTTTATTAAACAATAGAAATAAACTACACTTTCCATACAGGATTTCATATCATAATATAATTTGTGTTTTTTCAAGTATCTGACATATGTTATTCAAAATAGTTTAATACATTAAAAATTGATAAGCTTCTGCACTTAAGAAACCTTCAATTTTATTCAAAGGTGATTCCAATTACGTCCACATTAGATCTCCTGTAGAAAGCTTTTTAACAATTAAGCCTCTTCTTCCCTTATTTATAATTTTTAAATTAAATTTCCCTCTATAGTATAATAAAGATGTTTCGTTTTCTAATGGGGTATGTCGTAAAATCAAAAGAGATTTTATCTCTTTTACCTTCTTTTCAGAGTAAATTTCACCACTAGGAAATTCTATTATTCCTAATGTAATCTTTAATTCGCTCTCATCAAAAGTCCACTCTTTATTAAGTTCTCTTATCTTTTGTATAAAGCTTCTTTTGGTTTGTCCTATATAGAGCAATGTTACATTCTTAGCAAATACTCTAGAGATTGCAAATATCCCCTTCTTAGAAGCTTCTTCCCTATTATAAAAGTCATTTATACTATACATGCCATACCACTTAATATGTACTGTTTCTATGAATCTCACCTCGTTTTTAGACAATATTATAATTTCTGAATGTTCAAATTATTATAGGTACATATGCTTGATTACTTGAATTATAAATTGTGCTTTTCAATAATACATTTTATTATTACTAATTTCAATAATGAAAAAAAATACAATACTATAGTTTAATTACAAAGCTGTATAAAAAACAAAGTGATGTCGTGCCACATATTTTCTTTTTTTACAATATCAAACTATCGTGAACAAAATTTTAAAAGTTATGGAATAAAAATACAATGTGTATGTACATACATTTCTATTAATTAAGAAGAAAAAGAGTAGAAATTTAATCTCTCTACGCTGTTAAAATTATTCAACTCCCAAAAAACTGTACATCTTCTAGAGATACTAATTTTCTAGTTTTGATGTTTTTATAGTGCTTGAGAGTGATATTATTCAAGCTTTTTCATTGAGAATGCATAAATACAAACAAAACCAGTAATACATCTTTTCTGTACCGTACTGGTTTTGTTTAAGATCATCTTAAATTATAGCTAGTTCACCGAGATTGCAAATTCCGATTTCGGTGCCCCAGCGAATACGATTGTTCCGTTCTTCGGAAGTTCCACCTTGTTATTGCCACTCACAATGGTGAAGTTGACGCAAACTCCCTTCTCATCATACACCGCAAATGAACCATTTGATGGCAGCGTCACGGTCATCCTTTTGTCTGTTGCCACTTGTGGAATTGTAAACCATTTCGCATGCCCATTTGCATCCAACGTAACTTTGGATGATTGGCCTATATCAATTGGTTTTACATTTGATTCACTTACGTATAACAATCCAGCCATCTCCATATATTCATTGCCGCCTTCTGTATAGAAATGCGTTTCCGTCGTATCACGACCATTCATCACGGGTACTTGGATCTGATGCACCGCGGTGTTCGGACCTGTAATTTTTCTGCCCTCCCAATAGCCTGCTGGGCCTTCCTTGCGAGTAATTTGAGTACTAAGATGTTTCGACTGAACAAGATATTGAATAGAACTAAATTTCTCGTTTACACGATAAAACTTGACACCTTCCCTCTTTGCCCATGCAGCAGCGGTTTTCTTCGAAAGCACGTTATCTTCTAGTTTCTCAGCTAAATAGTGGGTCATCACACTTTGCCCTAAACCTGGATGAGATTTATATGCGCTCTCCTTCAAATAAGTTCTTCCATTCTTCTCGGTTACGAAGTTGAGCTTGGAAGTACCCCCCTCATTAATAAAGCTTCCATCAGCAGTATATACATATTTTTCTTCTGGATTAGATGGTAAGAATAGTTCACCGTTCTTCGTAATTTCAATCTTGAAATGAGTTTCGCTATTACCATAAAATCCAGCTTTCTTTGCTACGCCTTGAGGCATTTTGACTTTGACCGGCTTACCAAAGGATTTGTTCGGCTTGATTTCCTTAATAGTACCTTTTTCTTTAAGCGTAGCGAGCAGCAATTCAGTTGCCATTAGCTGATTTGTAGAGCTCCGTCCACCAGATGTCAATACAGCCGCTGCTATTTTCTGTTCCGGAAGCACGACTAATATAGCATGTTGCAATGCCGTATCGCCGCCCTTAGCCAAAGCTTTGATCCCATATTCACTGAATGGGTATAGTTTCACACTATCCCAGCCAAGACCATAGTTAAAAATATTCTCGCCAGCCCCCGGCCACATTCCTTTTTTATATTCCTCTTGCTCCATTGCCTTAACTACCTTATCAGAGAGGATTCCTTTTCCCTGTCCCATAAATAGTTGTGAGAATCGCACCATATCTTCTGCCGTGGAAGATATACCTCCCGTACCAATAACATTCACCGATTCAATTGGAAGTTGCCCTTGGTACGCCGGGTAATATAGTCCAGCCCGATTTTCATCCCTCCATTTGTCCTGCGGCGTTTTCGTATGATTCATTTTTAAAGGCCCTGTAAAGTTTTGATGTAGAAATTCAGTAAAGCTCATACCACTAACTCTTTCCACCAAAATTTCGGCCAGCGTAAAACCATCGTTACAGTATACCGAGAAAGCACCAGGGTCCGCCTTTAAGTTTTGATTTGACAATTGCTGTAACAAGGTATCATGGGCATAGGTATCATTATCGTTAAATAAAAATGCATTACCTAACGTAGAACCTTGCAATCCAGAGGAGTGATTCAATAACATACGCGGTGTAATACGTTTGTATCGACCGTCCTTCATCTTAAAATCAGGAACATAGCGGACAACAGGAGCATCCAAATCGACTTTTCCTTCATCGACCAATTTCATTACAGCCGTTGTTGCATACATTTTACTAACTGAACCAATCCCGTATAAAGTATCTTTGGTTAGCGGCTTTTCCCCTTCCATATCGTTCTTGCCAGCCTGACCAGACAAAATAAGTTTTCCATTATCAATTAGTGCATACTGCACGCTAGCTGCCCCATGGGACTTCGTAAGTAGCTCCGCTTTCTCTGCTGCAATCTTCTTCAGTTCCTGACTAGCTACTTCTTCACCAGTTACAACAGTAGTCTTACTTTCAGAAAATGCTTTCGCTCCTGTTGGTAGAATCATAGTTACCGCTAATGCAGTGGCTAACACACCAGTTAGCTTATTTTTCATCACGGAATTACCTCCTTAAATAATTGATCGTTTTCATCATTCCTTTGTTTAACTATGAAACTATGATAAATTTTACCCGTTTTTACTTTTAGACTACTTGCTAAATTCAGCAAGTAAAATATTTTTAAAAGGATCAGGAGTATCAGCTTTAAGGCTGTTCAAATTGACTGCCAATGTATGCTTGCCTCCAAGTGTGCCTCCAGCAAAAGTTAAAAAGCCAGGAATGGTTCCTCCATGCCCCCATATCGATTCACCGTTTGAAAGCTTCATTTTGAAAATTCCAAGCCCGGAATCACCAAGCTCATCTACTCCTGTAGGGACTGTTGTAAGCATTTGCTTTAGTTGCTGTTCTTTCAATAACTTGCCCCCAAGTAAATAAGAAAAGAATTTGTTTAAATCATCAGCTGTAGAAATCATATCTCCGGCCGAGCTCCCCATACTTGGGTTATAATAAGTAACATCTTTTGGCTCACTTGCTCCGTCTAATTGGATATATCCACGGGCATGCTTGGTTCCTGGAATGACGCTTGAATTTCCAGGTAAGAATGTATTCGCTAATTCAAGTGGTTCAATAATTCGATTTTCAATCTCTTCCGCATAGCTGTTCCCAGTTACTTTTTCAATAAGAATTCCTAGTAATACATATCCTGTATTTGAATACGACCAGCTCTTTCCTGGAGCAAAATCTGGAGGCATGGATATTCCCATCTTTACTAATCCTTCAGCAGTATAAGATTTTTTTGTATCCATCATATTAAAATCCTTTGACCTTGTGTAATTAGCGATACCACTTGTGTGATTCAATAATTGCCGGATAGTAATCTGTTTATCATCATATCCATTTCCTTGAATGACACCAGGCAACCATTTTTCAATAGAATCGTCTAAATTCAAGCGGTTTTCTCCTGCTAATTGAAGTACAACTGTTGCAGTGAACGTCTTTGTCACGCTGCCAATCCGAAAACGAAAATCTGTTTTCATTGGTTTCTTAGTACTCAGATCAGCTACACCAGCCGCATAACTCCATGTTTTTCCACTCTCAGAAGTTTTAGCAAGTATCCCTGGATATCCTAGTTTCAATGTATCCCGCATTGCCTCTTTGACGGAATTATGATCTCTTTGGGTGCTTGTTTGTAACGAACTAGATACATTTTGAATGGACTCCGCTTTTACACTTGAGGTTGGAGTTGTATAAAACAGGGAACCTCCAGTTATTAAAAGGGCTAAACCTGTACATGTAATTTGGCGATGCTTTTTCATCAAAATATTCCTCTCCCCTATTCATATTGTATAAATGGTTATTTGCTGTTTGGAACTAATCACACAGCTTTCTTCTTACCCCACTGCAAAAGGACGACATTGAATTTGTAATGTCTCTTTTCCTCCAAACAAGTCTTATTAATTGATTTGTTTTTTATAGAAATATATAGTATTTTTCTCCTCTCACTCTTCTTTACATTTTCATCTTACACAATGAAAATCTCTTTTTTCTTACCTCTTCCTTACAAATTCCTTACGTTCAAAATCACTTTTATAATTGATTGTTTTTTATGCGAGCCCCCTCACCATCAATTTAAGAATTAAAAAAGAGGGGATTATCCCCCTCCTTTTTACGCTTGCTCCGACTGTCGGAATTATTTAATAAAACCACGATTCAACTTAGTTAACTTTTCATTGATGTTAAAAATTCTTACTCTAATATCTTTAACACCAGCTGCTTCAAGTCTGTTCTTGTGCATTTCCGCGTATTTTTCAGCATCTTGTTTTTCTTCAAATATATAAATGCCTCCAGCTTCTTTTGTTTCTTCATTCTCAGTCCATATTTTCCAGTGGAATCCTTCTTCTTCGTTAATACTATTTGCTAAATCCCAAAATCCTTTTTCCATTTCTTCACCAAAAGGACCTTCAAACGGAAAATCAACTTGTAATAAATATGCCATTTTCACTCACTCCTATTTTTAATATAAAATTCTTGCCATTCTTTTACTGATTATGATCCGAATGATCGTAATGTCTAAATTCGTATTGCTATTATTATTCAAGCACTAATTGGAGAATCCCCCCTATTTGTAACATAATCACAAAACGATAGTAACTTGAACGCATAAAGTGAAAGTTTAATAGTTTTCAGTTATGTTAAAAAAATATGATACAAACTTACCCCTAAACTAAGGACAAACAAAACAAGCGCAGGTATTGCTTTCTTAAAAGGATCTCTCGCTAATACAATTAGAGTTAATGCGGCTGCAAGCATCGTACCGCCTAATAACAATCCTGCCCATAAAGCTACTACTGGAATCCAGATTCCTATCAACATTCCAATCGCTCCTACAATCTCAAAAGCTCCAGTTAAGAAATTAAAAAACGAAGGTAAACCAAATCGTTTGAACTCATCTGCCATTTTCCCGGATATAATTTTCATTCCTGTCATTAAAAAGAACAAAAACAACACTACTTTTACAATATTGATGAAAATTAAAATAGTAATCACACCTTTCTTATTATTTGATAAAAACTCATATTGTTCAGGTAGTAGTCACTACCTTTACCCTATTTCCTGAGATCACCCGTATGGAAGTCGCTTCCATTTACATTACCCTTCTCAATATTAAAGGGCCGAAAATTATGTGCTATAGCATATATAATCCAAAAATTTGACTGGTACTAAGCAAAAAAATGAACCTGAATCAGATATGATACAAAATAAAGTTATCTTCCCATTCGTCCAAACAAACAGAAATTATATGCTGTAGCATATATAATATCTAAAACAAAGTTTGTTCCTTATGAATAGCATAGCATCAATAAGGAACAAATATTAATAGTGTGTATCATACAATTTGTTTAATAACGATTGTAATACTTTAATTTCTTCCTCGCTCAAATTACTCGTAACAAAATGGTGAGCGTCTTTCACTACAGGCAAGATTGTTTTCTTTAATTCGTCACCTTTTTCAGTTAAAAAAAGGTTATGTGAACGCCTATCTTGGGCATTCAAAGCCTTCTTTACAATCCCTTTTCTCTCCATTGACTGTATCATTCTAACAACAGTAGTTTGATCTTTATCAATAGCTTCCGCCAACTCTTTTTGAGTAGTGCTCCTTTGGCTACAAAGAACACTAATGATCCCCCACTGCTCTGGCGTAACTCCATAAGGCTTTAATTTCTTTGTAAAATAATTGGTCATTTTCACATCAGTACGATGAACAAGATAGCCTATTAAATCATGTAAGTTCATATATCACCTCTATAAATTAAGATATAAAAGGATATAGCATACCAGTCAATCATTCACAATGAATGTATTTGTTTCAACATATATATGCTATGGCACATATATTAAAGTAGATTATTTTAATTGTCAAATGATTTACCTATTATTTTTCAAAAACAAAATCGCCTCCTTAGATTATAGAAGGAATGACTAATTTGACGTATCTCTCTGACGATTTCTCCCCTGTCGTTTTATGATATTCTAATAACATTTGATAAAATATGGTATCGACAAATAGTCAAACACCTTTAAAGATACCTCGTTCAGTTCTTGCTGTTACAAGATAAACAGCATATAATCCGTTAACCACCCACATTAGCAACGAAAACATAAAGAAAAGGCATTCCAAATATGAAACACCTTCTTTCGTTTTATAAAACCATCCACTTAAATCTATTTTACAAATATAACATTCAACACGCTGAAATCTTCTATTTAACGTAATCACTCATTTAACTAAAAAACTTAGTTAATTGCACAATGCTCTTCTCACTTTTCTTGCAAAATTTAGTGGATCATCAACGTCTTCGATATTAACGTAAATCAAATTTGGATCATCACATAACCACTCATTGTGTATAGACGAAACGATTATTCCTTGTTTAATAATTGTCGCCACAAATTCAGTGACTTCTTTTTGTAAGAGTGCTACTCGGCCTAGGCATAATGCCCGTCCAGTTTTATTGTCTCGTGATTCGAATGAAAAGGAAGTTGTTACTCTAAAACGTTTTCCTAAGATTGTTGCTCGTATTTCATCTCGGTTTATTGTTGCCACGCATTTCCCACCGGCGAATCCTTCTTGCCCGCCGATAATTCTTGCAAACTGTTGACAAATTAATTCATCATTAAACGCCATACCTTTAATCATCCCCCCTTTTACTGTTAGGTTATGAATGAATACATAGGTCTGAAACGGTAATGAATCTAATCTATAAAAAAATGATGGCAATCTACCGAGAGCTATTAGCTCAATTATTCTTGATCGTATGAATTGTTATCAGAGTTTAAATGGTGCAGAATTTTCATTTTATGTTTAATGGGCATTGGAGACTGAAAGCAAAACTCAGCTATTATATGGTAAGACATTTTTAAAAAGCATAAAAAAGACACCCTAAGGTGCTATCCTCCGACTTGAGAATCGTATCTATGTATGGAGAAATTTTGAAAAGACAAATACAAAAGAGAAGATTCTAACTATAATTTATAGAACTCTTATGCCATGAATTACTTACATATTTCCTTATTTACCAGAAGAAGAATCTCAGTTACATTATTTTCTGAACAGTCTCGTTAAAGCCATCCCAAGAAATCCAATGCCCATTCCTATTAGCCATCCAGTTTGGGCATTACCTAACATAGATCCCACTCCTCCACCAAGAAACATACAGCCAACGAATACTAATCCTCCAATTCCCCAATTTGGCCGTTCCATAATTCAATCACATCCTTTCAATAAAACATATGCGATTAGCTCCCTCAACTTTCTTCTATAGGATAGTTCATTATTTTGCTTAGGTTTAGCGCTATCAGGGAATTCGAAAATTTCTCTTTTTTATATAGACCATTTATTTGCCACATTTCTGTTTACTTATATTTTTTAAAAGAAGGTTTCCATTCTGTTAAATCCTGATAAACAAACGTTATATTGTTACATATTTCCTCTACAACTTCGTACATACGTTTCATATCACTAGTCGTAAATAATATAGATCCTTTGCGTTGAGTGCTATCTACAATAGGTGGTATGATGTCTCCCTCTTTTAGTAATAGATCAATTAATACGACCTCGGATATGTTACTTAACTCCTTATACTTGATTTCTTTTAAGCAACCTGGTTTTGGAATCAAGCTTAAAGACATAGCATGACATTTTGAAGATACACATCTAAATTCATCTATAGTCTCAGTAGCTAACGCATCATAATAGTATCCAAATTGGGATATGCCGGTTGTTAGTTCCACCATCTTCCATATATTACCACCACCTATTCTAACTTGAGATTCTATAATTATCGGCTTATTTTTTTTGTCTATCTTTACTTCTGTATGAGTAATGCCGTTTTCCATTTGCATGTCGTCCAAAAATAGCATTACTTTTTCCATAATTAATTGTTTTTGAGATTCATCTATAGGTGCTGGCATAATAGTATAGTTTATTATAAACGTACCTTCTTTAAATACTTCAGCTGATATCGCTAGTATAGAATGTTTTTTGTTATAAGAAACGGCTTCGACCGTATAAACTACATCACCTTCAATGTACTCTTCCACTAAAACAGGTAGTTGAATACCATTTTCTTCAAAAAATACCTCTACGTCATCTCCCGTGTCTAGCTTAGATACACCTTTACCACCTGCGCCAATCGGGGGCTTTATTATAATACTATCTTTTTTGTTCAAAAATTCATTAATATCTTTAATGTTATTGCAAACTGTCGAATCTATCGAAAAGTCTTTACCTGCTAGCATTTCACGCATCATGTCTTTATTGCGGGTTATCATATTAGCATTGTAAGAAGGCCCTTTAACATTAAAAATCTTTGCAATTATGCAAGCCGTATCTAATGCTGTTTCGTTGAAAGATACAACCACATCAAATGGTTTCTCTTTAAATAATTCTTCAGCATAGTATATAGACAAGGGTATATTTGTCGTGTCTAATTCTTTTTTATAGAAACATTTTTCTAAGATAGTCCCATCAAAATATATGTGTTTAGCGTACGATCCTATGTACGAAACAATATAGCCACTGTCTAATGCATCTTGTATAGGCTTTGTCCATCCCCCTATAAATAAAATGTGGGGTTTATTTTCTATGTCAGTTCCTTTTAATACCTTATGCATCACAATCATCTCCTCTAAAATGAACTCGTATATTCAATATCATTTCCTTTTGATACGCCACGTCTTAACAACGCCACTAAACACAATGTTGTTCCGAATCCCCCTATGAATAACGTAGTTTGAAGCCCAAATATAGAAACTAAAAATGCACTAGCAAAACTTCCTAATGCCCAAGCCCCCCAATTCAGCGTACGTTGTACAGCATTTACTCGGCCTAGCATGTGACTTGGTGAGGCAAGTTGTCGTATGGTTGCAGCGTAAGGGCCAAATACACCTTCTCCCATGCCATGTATGATACTTGCAGCTACTATACCGATAATGGTTCCCATATATCCCATTATCGGTATAAAGGCCAAACCAGTAACTGATACAGTAGCGCTATAAATAAGCATTTTTGTATTATTAATTTGTTGACTTTTTTTCATGAGTATCGTGTTACCTATTAAAAATCCCACCGCTGCTGAGCCTACAACAAACCCTATTTCAAGTTCAGATAGACCCATTACCTTATACAGGAATATTACTAAAATACTATTTAGTATGTATTTAAAAAAACCGTAAACAGCGCCACAGGTTACAATTGGTTCTAATACAGGGTGTTTTTTAAAATATACCAAGCCTTCATATATGTTTTGGTATATGGATTTTATATTTACGTCTTTTAAAGAGCCCTCTGTATGCGGTTTAAACTTGGAAATAAATAATACAAATGCAAAACAAACAAAATACGTTACTGCGTCAATAGTAAAAGAGCCTGTTAATCCAAATAGAGTAATGATGATTCCTGCTAGCATAGGACCAATTACTACAGAAAGAGACTCCGAAAGTGCTAGTTGAGCATTTCCTTTTTTTAACTTGTCTTTATCTGTTACTATTTCCGGTAAGAAAGAAGGAACAGCAATGTTATAAAATGTAGTAAATATTCCATTTAAAAACATGATAAACACTAATAAAGGGAACGTTAAAATATTTGTTACAGTCAGTATGAATACTGATAAAAATAATACTCCTTGACATATACTACAAATTAGCAAAACATTTTTCCTATGAAAGATGTCTATCAAAGCACCGGCTACTAACCCGAAAATTAGGTAGGGTACAAATATAATCCCACGAAGCATGGCAGCATTTGCCTCGCTTGTTTGTAGCACCTCTAATGCAAAAAGAGGCAAAGCTACCATTGTAAGCTGGGTACCTAACAAACTTATAGACTGTCCTAGCCAAAGCTTGTGAAAATTAAAACGTTTGCTATCTTTCATAATATCCCCCCACTAAATTCATATTTATAAATTATCAAGTTAACGATATAAATAAGAACAGGAAAAGCCTATCTTTCAACTAATGTCTGTACCACATAAAAATTCGAAGCCTAATATAAAAGCGATTTTAGTTTCAAAATGAAGACTTGATCTTTAAAGCTCTCTTGGCTATTAAAAAGCTCATTTTCCGATTTTATGTCACTTTGAATCACCTCCAGCATCAGTATAACCTTGAAGGCACGCTGTTGTATGCATTTTGGAATGTAACAGCAAGATATCAAAGTTACGATGACAAGTTTTTATGTAATTATACGTAATCAAATCTGCACGATTTGAGGAAAAGAACAATCTGTGAATCTAAGGTATCAAGTTTGAATTCAACTCGTCACAAATATACACTTGGATTGGAACGATACTTTTATAGCGGTGATATATCAAGTTACCCTTTCCTAGGATTCTTCAGAAAGAACAGCGTATTTTTTCATATTAGGTGTTATTTTGTTTTGTTAGTTTAATAGCGATGTAGCACTCCCCTTTCAAAATAGTAAAGTATAAACATGAAAAAACTCCTAACAAATTTTGTTCGGAGTTTTTTCAAATACGCGATATTTATTTAATCTTCATTATTGATTTCTATTGTACCTGTTCTAGCACTAACTTTTAAAATATTTAACAGATTATCAGGTGTCTTGATTTCCACTTCATATTCAAATTGTGATTGTGCTAAGTTGTCATCTTCTAATTCGAATTCTTTTTTCACATTAATAATTTCTCCATTTGTATGAGCTAAAGAAATTTCACGAACTTGTTTCTCTGTGTAGTTTTCATTCTTTTTTGCATAATTGTAACCCATACCATAATATCCACCAACAATAGCAATACCACTTACTAAAATAGCAATTACACTTATAATTATTTTCTTTTTATGTTTTAACATTTTCATCCACTCCTTAATGATTAATCATCTATTCCAAATCTTGCTTCAAGTGCATTTTCTGCTTGCTCTAATTGATCTTCCAGTATATCGTGTTCTTTTTCTTGCGTTTGATATTGCTCAACAGTTATCGTTCCAGCGTGATAATCTGCTTCTAGCTGATTATCAGATAGATCTATCTTGTCATCCAATTGGTCAATTTCTTTTTTTGCTGCTAAGTACGTATTTAAGTTATCTTCTTTTGCTCCAACTGGTTTCGTGTTATTTGCCTTTTCTACAATAGATGAGACTTCGTTTTTGAAATCTTGTATTTGTTTCTTATCATTTGTAGCAGCTTGTGTTTTGTTTGGTTCTTGTTGTAATTGAGCGACTTCTTTTTGTAATTTATCATTTTCCACTTTCAGTTGTTGTACTTCTGTATTGTTATCAACTTGAGTAGAACAAGCTGTTAAAAATAAACAGGACATTGCTCCCATCAGCATCCATTTTCCCATTCTGTTTTCCTCCCTTTACATGTGCACCTTATCCTTGCCTTTATATTACCGAACAAACATTAAAGGAAGATTAATGTACAAAAAAATAAAGTGAAGGCTTTTACAGGCAGTTAATCCCTACCTAACTCCCTCGCATTCACTGAATTTTGAGGGAGTAGTCTTACTGCCCGTTAATGCGGGATAAAATGATATAATTAACTAGTTTCTAATCTTTCTTTAATGTTTTGGAATTATAGTGATACATATTAATAAGAAGAAAAGGAGAATGTTAATGCGAGTTCTTATTGTCGAAGATGAACAAGACTTACAAAATATATTGGTGAAACGATTAAATGCAGAACATTATAGTGTCGATGCATGTGGGAATGGAGAAGATGCCCTGGATTATATAAACATGGCTACCTACGATTTGATTGTCCTTGACATTATGATTCCCGGAATAGATGGTTTACGCGTATTACAAAGATTACGCGCGGACAATAATGCAACTCCTGTCTTGCTTCTTACAGCTAAAGATACAATTGATGATCGTGTAACAGGACTCGACTTAGGTGCGGATGATTATTTAGTAAAGCCGTTTGCTTTTGATGAACTGTTAGCAAGAATTCGAGTGTTAATGCGAAGAAAAACAGGAAATACATCTAATGTGTTTGAAATCGCTGACCTAGTGGTAGATTGCAATATGCATAAAGTAACACGAGGAGACCAAGTTATCACTCTTTCCAGTAAAGAATTTGCTATTTTAGAATATATGATTCGTAATAAAGAAGTTGTGCTGACACGAGATAAAATTGAGCAACATGTGTGGAATTACGACTATGACGGCGGCTCGAATATTATTGATGTTTACGTCCGCTATCTTCGTAAAAAAATTGATAGCCAGTTTGAAACGAAGTTAATTCATACAGTGCGCGGAACTGGTTACGTATTGCGAGTAGAATCATGAAAAGACTATCAATAAAAATGAGAGTGACCCTGTGGTATACGGGGCTAATTGTAATTATTATGGCACTCGTGTTAGCTTTTATTTTAACTTCTTCAGATAAAGTTTTGCTTTTTAATATGAAAGATCAATTAAAGAGCACAGTAAAAGAAAGCATGGAAGATATCGAATATAAGCATGGGCAGTTAAAGATTGACGATGATTTTGAAACCTTAGAAGATGGAGTAAATATAAGCATTTATAGTAAACAAGGTGAGCTGTTGGTAGGACATAGTCCAACAAGCTTTAATAAAAAGATATCGCTTAAATCCGATGAAATACAAACCATTAAAGACGGCAATAAAGAATGGATAGTATATGATTTTCTCCATAATGCAGGCGGCGATGAGCAAGTCTGGGTTCGTGGAATAATGACTATGAACCAATTATCCTCAACGATGAATACGCTTATCGTGGTAACAATCATCTCATTCCCATTACTTATTCTTATTGCGGCATTCGGAGGATATTTTATTACGCAAAGGGCGTTTCGACCTGTGCAACAAATGAGTGATTCAGCCAGTAAAATTGGTGATGGTAAAGACCTTTCGAAGAGAATTAATTTACAAGGTTCACCGAAAGACGAAATGTATCATTTAGCACAAACCTTTGACAAAATGTTTGAGCGATTGGAGACATCATTCGAAAGTGAAAAACAATTTACATCTGACGCATCTCATGAATTAAGAACACCAACATCTGTTATTATTTCGCAATGCGAATACGCTTTATCGCAGAGAAATAATCCGAAAGAAATGGAAGAATCGTTAGAAGTAATTTTAAAACAATCACGTAAAATGTCCGCTCTAATCTCACAACTCTTATTATTAGCACGAGCTGACCAAGGAAACCATAATACTTTCCAATTTGAATGTATCAATATGAGTGAATTAACGGAAATCGTTGTAGAAGAGCTTTCATTAATGGTTCAAGAAGCTTCGATTGATATAACAACTAATATAGAGGAAGACCTATTTATTAAAGCAGATCAAACATTGACGATGCGTTTATTAATGAATTTACTAACGAATGCGATTGCTTATAGTAAAGCGAGCGGAACTGTGCATATGCAACTATTCCGTGATGAAACCAACATAATAGGTAAAGTCTCCGATAATGGCATCGGCATCAGCGAGCAACATATTACTAAAATATGGGACCGCTTCTATCGAGTTGACGCAGCACGAACATCTTCAAACATCGGAAACACAGGTTTAGGATTGTCGATGGTAAAATGGATTGTCGAACTACATGGAGGAGAAATTACGGTTGAAAGTAAATTAGGAGAAGGCAGTACTTTTACATTTAAACTACCAATTGAAAAAAGAGCATAATTTATACGTGTCTGTCGCTTCAGAATAAAGATTGATTCAAAGGCTCTCTACAATCCTTATGTAAAAATAACTGACGCATTTTAAACATCATCGATTTTATCATTTTGGACAACCTATTCTGTTAAATTAATATACATGCGAAAAAACTATCAAAATAAAACCCCAGAAATCCATTGGTCTCTGGGGCTTCATTATATATTTAGCTCTTTTTGCTTTTTGTTTTGTTTATGTCTATACAGTAACTTTCGACTTATTAGAGAAATCACTAATAAGGTCAGAATTAATAAGATAAGTTGCATAAATGATAAATCAAAATATTTAGCACCTGTAACGATTAAAAGTGTAGAAATCGTGCCTTTTACAACGAAAAAAATAATAACCCATAACCCGCCTTTTTTCCAGTTCATTTTATATTACCCTTTCCTACGTTTAAATTCTTAAAATATTTAATGATAGTTCGTAAATATGACAACTTAATAGAAATCTATTATATTAACAAAAAATTCATGTCTAATTAAATGCGACGATTCTATATTAAGTGAAAATGATATTCATTGTCAATTTTATTGATTATTTGAATACTTATTCTTAATCTCTTTCTACTTTGTTTCTTATAAGCAATACACTTTTATATTCAAACAAAAACACCTCCATTACATTTGCACACTTAGTATGCGAATGCAAGAGGTGTTTTTTCATATACCATCAGGTAAGATTTCCTACTTTGTTTATTTCTAGATACGTAGCTATTTTTTAGTACACAATTACTGGATCATACGTGTTCAAACTATCATATACAGTTTTTGCAACATTAGGAAGAAGGTTCACACACCCACCTGATCCTCCTGTTAAATAAGCATTATTTCCCCAGTCTTTTCGCCAGCCGGCATCGTGGAATCCTTGACCGCTATTGGTGAATGGAACCCAGTAATCTACTTTAACTGCATAATCAGCTTTCCCTACTGCGCTACCTCTTAGCGTGTATGGTGTTCGTTTGTATAGGACGTACCACACACCTGGTGATGTATCTTCACCCGTGCTATGTTTACCCGTTACTACATTTGTTGTAACGACTAATTTTCCATCTTTATAAATCCAAATTTGTTGCTCTGCAATTGAAACTTCCGCATACGTGTCTCCGATGCCATTATTCGCTGTTGTTTTATAACCGATACCTTCCTTCTCCCAACCATTTCCGTGAATATTAGAAGCAGAAAGCGCCTTTTCGCCTTTCTCAAAGGCTTGTTGAACTTGTTTAGTTTCTTTTTCAACATCTAGTGCCCAGCCGTAGCCTTGCCCTTTTACTGATATAACTGAACCGGAATGCGTTTTAAATGAGAAATCTTTATTTAATGTTGATTTGGCATTATTAATTTCAGTAATTTTATTCTTAATGTCACTCGCATCAATTGTAACTTTCATATCCTTTGACATAGAGGCATTTTGAATTAAATCTTTCGCTTTTAAAGGATAAACTTCATCCTGCACTTTATACTCAACAGACTGCCCAAGAAGATTCTGTAGTGCTTTCTCCTCTTTTTTGACAATCGGATCGTCTTCTTTAATAGGTTTTATGTATGCAGACTTCAGATGAATTTCGCTTTTATATTTTTGCTTATCGTAATCTTTCAGTAGACTAGTAACGTCATACTGTTTTCCTTCAACACTTTTCGAAATAACAATTTTCCCTTGTTCTAGCTTCGCCATAGCATCTTGAGGCGCTTTTAATTTTTCATTCATAGAGATGAGCGTTTCTTCTACAAGTTTTTTCATCGTTTCACTACGATACTGATCTGCCTTCTCTGGTAGTAATGAATAATTTTCTCCCTTTGAGGAAGGGAAAAATGTCCACTGACTTTTTAATAGTTTCTTAACTTGAGGCAAATCTTTTTCCGTAAGTTCCGTTTTTGTATCTTTTTCATCTAAAATTTGTTGTTGATCAACATAGACTTTGTTTGCTAGTCCAGATGTCTTTAATTTTTGTATTGCCTGATCAGCGCTCAGACCACCAACTTTTGTGTCATTAATTGTAACATTCGAATTGAAGTGAGTTGCCTGATAATAACTCATTCCCCCAATAAGAAGTGCAATTACACCAATACCCGCTGCGATAAACTTCCAATTTGTATAACGTTTTTTTGATCTTACTCGTTTTTGATCAATTTCTTCAACTGATTCATTTGTTGTATTGTTGTTCATCAATCTTTCCCCCGTATGCATTAACGTCAAACGATTTTCAACTAAAATCATAGACTAGTGTACCTTATTTTTCCTAAAATTTCATTATTTCCGACCACATTTTATCGCAATTTAATAATTAAATTTAGATTTTTTAATAGTACGATGCATTGAACAGCCCTTTACAAGCCATAAAGTGAAACTTAAATCAACCGTCACACCAAGAGATTTAGCTTAATATTCTAGGGGGGAATTTTTCTCTTTACGTAAAATACGAATTATATTATCCATTTTTATGAACATCAATCCCTAATTTTGTAAAAAAAAAAAAAAAAAAACGATAGTCCTTCTACATTTTTGATAAAAGGACTATCGTTTTTTCAGTTAGAGTATTTGTATAATCGTTTAACTTTTTATTTCCTGAAGGTCTAACGTGATGAAGATGATGAAATTTCATCTCATAGCCTTTAAATGAAAAACATTATGTTTTTTATGACAATCAAGTTTATTTTTATAAATTAACCCCTTAGCTTGATGCCTTCCATATATCCAGCAGCCTAAGATTAAGTAAGAGTCCGTTCAACTAGATTTTTTCTAATATTTTTAGGAGCATCTTATTTCAACCTCGTCATATTACACTAATCGAATTTAAAACACATCCGTATGCTATTTAGTAAAATTTACGATTCGAGACATAATTATTGCAGTAGCCAAGATAATAATAGCGGTTATCAAACCAGATTCTCCAATCCAAATCTCAGTTTGATCTCCTGTACTTGCACGTGCGAAAGGTCCTTGAATAATGGCATTCCAAGTAGTATGAATGATAACCGAAGGCCAAACGCTACCTGTGATAAGTCGTAAATAAGCTGTAATATAACTGAATGGCACAATACAAAAATAGATGCCAAGTACTGAAAGTAGGGCAGATGTTCCCTCTACATATAGACCAGCAATAACAATTGGAACATGCCACGTTGCCCAAATCAATCCGCTAATAAGGATCGGGCGTGAAAACTCTGCATCGATTAGCCTTGTGAGCATATAACCTCGCCAACCCATTTCTTCCCCCATAACTGGGATTAAGTTAAGCAAGCTTCCTAAAACTCCGCTCAGTACTACTATAAAAATGAAACTTAATGGTATCGGTAGATATTGAAATCCAAGTATATTGTAAATAGGTTCTAGCATACCACCTTGCGGGGGCTGAAACTTCGCAATTCCGCTCAACCAGGCGATAGAATAAGTAATTCCACATATAATCATAGGTATTAACAGAGCAAAACCAATCCCCTTCCATATCTTTAAGTTACCGAGACTAAAAGATACATCTTTAAACCCTTCTTTCAATATTATGCGAGTCAAAATAGAAGAAAATGCTGGGGTAAACATATATACCACAATAAGCGGCATACTTTTAGTAATCATTACTACTACATTTAGAATAATAGAAGTAATGGTTAAGATACTTAGAAAAAGTTGAAGTCCTATTTTAGCACGATGGATTTTATCTTTATTGTGGAATGCTTCTCCGTGTAATAACATTGTAATCCGCCCTTCCCCTTTTATTCATTTGTTTATCAAATTTACTTCCTGTCATTTCAACAGCTACAACTTAGAATAAAAATATTTTGACATACAGATCATTCATCTTTAAAACCCCTCCCAAATTCATAATCTAGTCTTACTTGCGATTCAACAATTTAATTATTATTTATAAACTGTCATAGCCGATAGTACAAAAGTGTAATGATTAACCTATGACTTGTGTCAATTAATCTTATGACAATATGTAACTAGAAAATATGATATGGAATAAATAACAATTAAATTAAGGCAATTGATTCGTGCAAGTACATGAATCAATCTTGTTTATAAAAATAATTCAATTGAGGTGGGCAAAAATGAATAAGAAAAGAATGATTGCAATGGTTAGTACAGCTTTATTAGTCACAGGATGCGCGGAAGTAGGAAACGCTCAAACTGTAGCAGTCGAAAATTCAGGTCAATCAGTCCAAAAAAATATAGTTAAATCAATACAATCACAGGCTAACCCATTAAAAACGATAGAGCCGTCAAAACCATTTGAAGATTTAAAACCACTTAAGAAAATGATTGGGAACGCGCAATATGTAGGATTAGGAGAGAATACTCATGGAAGCTCTGAAATTTTTACTATGAAGTTTCGCCTTGTGAAATATTTGGTTACTGAAATGGGTTTTACGAATTTTGCAATGGAAGAAGATTGGGGAAACGGCTTAAAACTAAATGAATATATCCAAACAGGAAAAGGAAACCCTAGGGAATTTTTAAAATTGTTATATCCTACTGATGAAATTATAGCCATGATTGAGTGGATGAAAGATTATAATGCTGATCCATCCAATAAAAAAAAGATCCAATTTATTGGGCTCGACTTAAAGGCGTTGGACCAAGGTAGCTTTAATAAAGTAATTGATTATGTAAGGCTGCATCGACCAGATTTGCTGGCAGAAGTAGAAGAAAATTATAAAGAATTGTCTTCTTTTACTGGAAGTATACAGGAATATATGAAACTTGCTCCTGAAAGGAAAGAGAAGTTTAAAGCAAACGCTGAGAGAGTAGCCCGATTACTAAAAGATGAGAATGAACAAGCCAACACAGAAATAATTCCATCCGAGTACATCTGGGCGAAAGCAACGGCAAGTGCAATAGAGAAATTTACCACAATGCTACTCCCTAACGACTATCCAAGTATAATAAAACTACATGAACAATACTTGGCCGATCATGCAATGTGGGCACAAGAGACATTTGGTGGTAAAACGATGGTATGGGCACACAATATTCATATAGCTAAAGGAATTATCGATGAGAAATTATACCCTTATGTTGCGGGGCAATTTTTGAAGGAACGTTTAGACAATAATTATGTCACAATTGGCAGTACAACTACGGAGGGGAATTTTACCTTATACAACGACACCGGAGATAAGATTATAACGGATCCGATTCCACAAGATGTAAATAGTTTCAATTATACCTTCGGAAAAGTACCATATAACATGTTTTTATTGGATAACCGTCACCTTAAAGGACCGGCAGAGAAATGGGTGAAAGCAAAAAGACCATTACTAAGTATAGGGGCACGACTCTTACCGAACGAATCGGCATATTTTGATACTTCATTGCTTGAGCAATTTGATATTATTTTTCATATTCGAAAAACAAGTCCATCTCATATTAAATAAAAGTACAAAGCAATCCCGTTCTTGCAGATGTAAGAACGGGATTGCTTTGTGGAGGATTAATAAAGTGAAACTTTAATCAGCAGGTTTTTGTTCATCCCCCACTGATTATTAGCCTTCACCAATCGTGCGTTTACCGGCAGCCCGCCCCCACCTAACGCTGAATTTTGAGGTGGGAGTCTTACTGCCCAGTAAATAGCGGGATAAAAGCATCTTTTTTAACCAGAAGTAAGCTGCTCTCCCCTTTTTAACATCATTTAGAACTGTCATATGACACTTTTACACTAGTGAGAATGACAAAAAAAGCAGTATGATTCGGTTATTACACAGATAGGAGCGATGAACTTTATGAAATCAAGATTCATCCATAATGGTTATTTTTTATTGCTAACTTTCGGTACAGGATTGTTTTATTTTTGTTTTTACCTAATAGCTCTGCTATTTAGTTTAACCCTTTCATTTACTGTTGTTGGGATTCCATTAATTATGCGCGTACTACAGACTACCACACCCTTTATCCAATTCGAGCGCATACAGACGAAAATTTATACAGATATTTCAACAGACTCTTACGATAGAAGTATAACAATGGATACATCGAACTGGTCTCAGGTGAAATTAGTGCTAACAGATCGTCGCACTTGGTGTGCTGTCTATTGGCTAATGCAGAAATTTACGATTGGCATTTTCAGTCTCATTAGTGCAATCATTTTTTACGTAATGCCACTTATGTTCCTGTTGGCACCACTACTGTATCGATACATCGATATGAATATTATATTTATACAAATAGATACTTTTGCCAAGTCACTCTTTGTAATGTTTATGGGTATAGTATTTACCGCCATAAGTATTAGAATAGTCGATGGTTTGACAAAGAAAATTGGGGGCTATACACGTAGTATGATTCGGCAACTAAATCAATAGAAGTTTGCAGTCTGTGAGTAGTATCGTAGTTTTAAATTAAAAAGTATAATAAGGCAGGAAGGATTAAATTATTATATAGGAAGTAAAATGGTAGGCTATTTAGGGGGTAAAGGACTTGTTAGATATGGTTAAGTATTGGTTTTGGTATGATTGGATTATGTTAGGAGTACGCCTACTTGCTAGTGTGTCTATCATTCTAGCTACATTAAATTTTCAGGATGGTTTAACATTACCACTTTGGATTATTATTCTTTGGGAAATTATTGCCTTCTCTGTTCCATGGGTAGCCTTACTATTCAATTATAAATATTATTTGTTCACAGAAATACTGCTGTATGGTGGACTATGTATATATTTAACCTCATTATTTCCAGGGGCTTACAACACATTTCTTATATCAGTGTTTCTAATTGCTGCGAATAGTAAGCATTTGTCCTATTATTGGACAGCTCCAATAACGGTTTTTATAACAACTGGAATTTTCTATGCGGTTGCGCCAAGTAATAGCTATTGGGTTATGGTCACCTATTATGGATTCGCATATGTAATGGGCTTCGCTTTTCATTTATTAATCGTCAATCATAAGCAAAATGAATCAATTCGTAAACAAAACGCGGTACTTGAGCAATATATGTCTCAGATTGAACGCATTACACTGGCGGAAGAACGAAACCGACTGTCAAGTGAGCTTCATGATACAGTTGGTCACGCTTATACTTCTATTATTATGGGGATGGAAACGTTGCGCACCGAACTTGCTACTGAAATGGGTATACAGAGGCTAGATTCTCTGCTTGAAATGGGACGTAAAAGCATCGAGGACGTGAGAGGTTACCTACATCAAATGGAGTCTCCGTGTCAATCGCCTTCCTTAATTCAATCTCTACAAAATCTTGGAGCCGAATTTCAGGAGCACGCTCAGGTTAATGTAAGTTTTCGGGTATACGGAGAGGAATATGAATTGTCTCGGCAAGCGAAGATAGCGTTCATTCGTTGCTTACAAGAGTCCCTTACGAATGCAGTACGTCATGGTCAAGGAACTGAAATTATAGTTTCATTGCAGTTTGAACAACAATATACGAGATTAGAAGTTCAAGATAATGGAAAAGGAAATGTAGAATGGCAAGAAGGCTTTGGTATGAATGCAATGAAAGAACGAGCAATGAATTTGCAAGGCCAATTGTCTGTATATACAAAGCCAGATGAAGGAATGCTTGTTACATGTACCATACCGCGCCAAACTGAAATAAAAGATGGACTTATTCGTTTGTTAATTGTAGACGACCAGCCGTTTGTTCGGGAAAGTTTGAGGACACTACTCGATAGATATGAAGATTTAAATGTAATCGGTTTGGCCGAGGATGGCAATGAAGCCATCGATTTGTGTGGGCGCCTTCAACCCCATGTTATACTTATGGATTTAGATATGCAGCACATGGATGGAGTCGAAGCAACCAAAAAGATTAAGCAACAATGGCCACATATCCGCATATTGATTTTTACCACTTTTCAGGATACCGAACAGGCGTTGGAATCGCTTCGCAACGGTGCGGATGGCTTTTTACTCAAATCCATTGAAACATTGGAGCTAGCTAATACGATCCGACTTATTCACAAAGGTGGGACACTGATTGATCAGGGAATGTCTCACAAAATATTTGAGAAATTTGATGAGCAAAAAGAGACACCACAATCAAAAGCAACCGCTTATGAGCTAACAGCTAGGGAGATAGAAATATTGCAGCTAGTAGCAAAGGGACTTCGATACACTACCATAGCATCAAGGTTATATTTATCGAATGGTACGGTCAGAAATTATGCTTCCACAGCTTATACAAAGCTGGGAGTCCGCAACAAAGAAGAAGCTGTTCAAAAGGCTCTAGAAATTGGAATTATTGAATAAGAAAAATGTTTTTTTGTTTCTCTACAGCAAGGCAAAATGTAGTTACAAGGTACAGTAAAAGATAAAGTGAAACTTTAATCAGTGGGGTTTGTTCATCCCCCACTGATTATGAGCCCTCACCAATCGTGCTGCCCGTTAATGCGGGATAAACAACATCATTACATTAATCTTTTTTAGGGAGTACAATTCCTTTAAATAATTGAACAGTAATCCAGTAATACATCGAGTAAATTACTACAAAAATAACAAGTGGTAACCAAATGCGAGAGTACGGATCGATTACAAGAGGGCTAAACATGTTCATACCAACTAATATATGAGTAATCCCTACAATTGCTGGGAATAAGAATATGAAGAATAACTCTTTATAAATTGATTTTGTTAATAACTCTCGGCGAACACCAATTTTATGAAGCATTTGATAACGTGTTACATCTTTTGATGCTCCCGACAGAACTTTAAACATTAAGCAGCTTGCCATCATTGCTAAAAATGCAATTCCAACGAAGAAACCCATAAACATTAGTCCGCTGGCAAAATCATGACTCATAATATATGTTTGATACTTACTACCCAATTCTTCCACATTTTTATATTTTGCTATCTGTAATTCATCAAGTTTTTTCCATTCTTTTATGTATGATCCAAAATCATCTGTTTTCCCCATAAACACAATACTTTCTTTACCCTTCAATCCATTGTATATGTTATAGTCTACAATTTTCATTTCATAATCAGGATATAAATAATTTGGCTGGATTGTTCTGAAAGCCTGAATCCATTGTTTTGTGTCTGTCTCTCCTTCAGCCCGTTTTATTGAAAATGCACCAATTGGTATTTCCTCTGAAACTTTCTCTATTTTCATACCTTGCAAGAAAGGGCGATTTTTCTCTACATCTTCTTTAAGATAATAAACATATCTATCATCAACTTTGTAATGATATTCAAGTTTTTCTTGAAATAAGATACTACCCAAAATTTTCTTTTCTTCCGCTGTTGGATTATGAATAACTGAATCGTAAATTTGTATTTGATCTGTAATTTTTAGGATGTTGTTTTTAAATGCCATACCACAAGCAATTCCACCAGCACCAAGAGCCACTAAAATTGCTACTGTTGCAAGCACATTTGTTAGACTATTAATGCGGAAATTTAATTGTGCAAAAGTAAAAGCATTAAGGCCTTTTTCACTACGTTTTTTATTACTCTTTAACTTGTTAATCATAACTGGAAGAAGTGATCCAAATATAAGGTAAGTACCAACGGTTGCTGAGATTAATCCAACAGCCATTAATCCCAAAACAATTAGCGAATTTGCATATGATATATAAATAAGTGATGCATAACCAATACCCAATAAAAGAATACCAAGGAATGCAACTACAACTGTCATTTTTCCTTTTATGGCAACACGTTCTGTTTGTTCATCAGCATGTACAAGTTGCAGTACAGAAATACGAGATAATTTAATACTATTCATAATTGCAGATAATACAAAGAGTGCAAAGAAGAAGATGCAAGTAATAGCTATAGATGGCAGATAAAATGCTTTATAACCTTCGCCAGCAAACTCGAGTTGTTTCATTAATAGCTGACCGATACCTTCTGCAAGTCCTACACCAATTGTAATTCCAATCAAAAGAGAGGTGGCACCTAATATGATTGTTTCGATAAACATAAGTAATGTAACTTTATGCTTTTTTGCTCCTAACATCATATACATACCAAATTCTTTTTGACGAAGAGCTGATAAGAAAGAGTTTGCATATAAAATATAGAAAAATGTGATAATCGCTAACAAAACGGAACCAATTTTAAAGACAGCCACAATATCCCTAATAGAAGAGTTAGATTCAAGGAACGTTTTATTGGATGCTAGCGTTTGAAACATATAAAAAGTTGAAATAGAGACAATAAGACCAACAAGTAAAACAATGTAATCTTGCAACTTACTTTTTAGGCCTGACATAGAGAGCTTAAATAACATGATTGAACTTCCTTCCTTACGCTTTTTGTGTGCCTAAGTTTGCAAGCACATCTAAAATTTCTTTATAGAATTCTTCACGGGTACTACCGCGATGAATTTCTTTATATAACTCACCATCTTGAATGAATAAAATACGTTGACAGTAACTTGCGCTGTAAGGATCATGCGTAACCATCATAATGGATACACCTTGCTCTTTATTTAAGCTTGTCATGGCATTAAGTAAACTCGTTGCATTTTTAGAATCTAGAGCTCCAGTCGGCTCATCTCCCAAAATAATTGCTGGTTCATGAACTAACGCACGTGCTGCTGCGGAACGTTGCTTTTGTCCACCAGATACTTCAGAAGGATATTTTTGAAGTATCGCTGTAATGCCTAACATATCAGCTACTTTTTCTACTTTCTTTCCAATATTACGAGATGAAACACCTTGAAGTGAAAGTGGGAGTGCGATATTTTCATAGATAGATAAATTCTCCAATAAGTTAAAGTCTTGGAAAATGAATCCTAACTTTTGTGAACGAAAATCAGAAAGTTCACCCTGCTTCATCCTCGTAATATCCGTTCCTGCAATTTCAACAACGCCGCCTGTCGCTTTATCTAACGTTGAAATTACATTTAATAATGTTGTTTTACCAGAACCAGAAGGCCCCATAATACCAACAAACTCTCCCTCTTGAATTGAGAATGATACACCTTTTAATGCGTGTGATTGATTCTCACCTTTTTTACCGTACAATTTTTGAATGTTTTTTACATCTACAACTGGCTTTATCATTTATATCCTCCTACATTTTTTTATTTCATTACAATAAGCTACTAAATTTGTTTACTACTAACAAAATAGACATGTTACCTCCACACTTAAGCTACAATGAAATCTTTCCTTTTATCTTCTTTGCTCACCTCATCACTTTGAATACACCCATGATAAACTATGAAAATTAGGAAACACCCCGTAAAATCCTTAAGATTTCTTAAGTTTTAAAAAAAGCTTATGGAACCTGTAGTTCCATAAGCTTTCTATCTAATTGAATGTTCAACAATAAAAGACATCCAACCATCTTTATATTCTGCATGTATATTACCATGATGAAGTTCAACAATTCTTTTTGAAATAGCAAGTCCAAGTCCATTTCCCTGGTCATCTTTTCTTGCCTTGTCCCCTCTGAAAAACCTTTCAAACAATTTATTTGGATCGCTAACAGGCGGTCTCTCGACTTTATTTGATACTTTCAACATTGCCTTGTTACCTATTAGTTCAAGACATATAGATAATTCGGATGGTTTCATGCTGTACTTTATCGCATTCATAAAAAGATTTTCATAAACACGTACCATTTTTTCTACATCTATGAAGATAGGTATTGTTTCTTGCGTGATTGATTTTTGAACGATTAAGCTTTCCTTTTCAAATATAGGAATGTATTCTCCAACTATTTGCTCCAACAAACCCGATAAATCAACTTCATTAAGATTTAACTTAGCATCTATGCCTGATAAACGAGTATATTCAAACAACTCATCAATTAAATATTTCAATCTCTTTGATTTTAAATAAGTGGTTTCAAGGTATTCCTGTAATTGTATTTTACTGTTGTATTGCCCTCTTTTTAATAAATCTATATAGCCAATAATAGATGTTAACGGTGTGCGTAAGTCATGAGATACATTGGTTATAAGTTCATTTTTTGTACGTTCTAATCGTCTTTCTTGTTCAAATGTATTCTCCAATTCCTTGGACATATAGTTGATATTTTGAGCAAGTTGGGTCAATTCGTCCTTCCCCTTAATCCCAATTGTTAAACCCAGTTTTCCATTTGCAATATCATTCACATTTTCCGAAATGAGCTTCAAATATACTATTTTCTTTCGAACCAATAGCAAAAAGATTACTATAAAGTTTAAGATTGCGAACGTAAATAAGAACAACATTGCGAGTCTCACTTCAAACATGCCAAAATCTTCGTGTTTTATAAAAAATGGATCTATGACGTATTGCACAATGAGGATTGTTAAACCAAATGAAATAAAAAAACTAATTGCAACAGCACCAAGAAGTTTTATAATAATCTTATTTCTGAAACTAACATTCTTCATATTTTATACCCAATTCCCCAAACAGTTTTAATATAAATGGGATGTTTAGAATCTTCTTCAATTTTGTCTCTTATTTTTGTAATATGCACCATGACGGTATTATCTGATTTATAAAAAACCTCTTTCCAAACTGCTTCATATATTTTTGCTACACTCAGGACAATCCCTTTGTTGCGGGCGAGTAGTTCGAGAATAGCAAACTCTTTTGGAGTTAACCTTGTTTCTTTTCCCCTTACCCATACTTGACGAGTATCTGTATTCACGGTTAAGTCACCAATTTCTAGAATACTTTTATTATGTTCTATGGACGTATTGTATTTTTTAAACCTTCTTAATTGGGATTTTACCCTAGCAATTAATTCTAGTGGGTTAAACGGTTTTGATAAATAATCGTCTGCACCAGAGGCTAGGCCCTGAATTTTGTCTATATCCTCAGATTTTGCAGATAGCATAATGATAGGCATATTGCGATCTTCCCTAATTTTCATACATGCTTCAATGCCATCCATATTCGGCATCATAATATCTAAAATAATCAAATCAAAGTCCTTTTCTTCTAACAGTTGTAAAGCTTGTATAGCATCTTCTGCCTTTTGAGTTTTTAGGCCTTCATTTTCCAGATATACCGAGATAAGATTTCTAATCTCTTTATCATCATCAACAATAAGAATTTTCGACTCCATTTTATTCCTCCACATTAAATGCAATAAGTATTCAATAAAGCATATATTTGTTGTTACTTAGTTAATAAACTTAATAGAGATGGTTTCTATCTTCTTTCTTTACTTAAGACGATCTTTTGTAAAATACACAAAAAGACCGTCACAGTATTGTGACGAAAAAACAAGAAAATTTCAATAACTAATACTATTATTATTTATTTTTAGCTTTTAAGACACCCAGCGCTATTTTGGTTGCTTCTGCAATAAGCTTATCATCGTATTTAGCATCCTCTTTATCATGATTAGAAAGTATCGCAAGAACAATTGGCTTTTTATTTGGTGGCCAAATAATTGCGATATCATTTCTGGTTCCATAAGATCCCGAGCCCGTCTTATCAGCTACTTCCCATCCTCCTGGAACTCCAGCACGAATTAAGTTGTCTCCCGTAGTATTCCTTTTCATCCAATCTATTAATAAATCCCGTTTCTCAGTTGAAAGTACATCTCCTAGCGTGAAAGCCTGAAGACTAGTAGCTAATGCCTTTGGGGTACTAGTATCATGTACGTCTCCTGGATGCACTTCGTTTAACTCTGGTTCAAAACGTTCAGGATTTGTAACGGTATCTCCTATTTCTCTCAGTGATTTTTTGAATTCACTAGGTCCACCTAATTGTTTAAGAATAAGATTTTGTGCAGTATTATCACTATATCGAAGGGAAGCATCTGCAAGCTCTTTCAGAGTCATACCCCTATCAACATACTTTTCTGTAATTGGATTGTAATTAACAAGATCTTCACGAGTATACAAAACTCTTTGATTTAGATCTTCTATTGATTTCTTTTGTAAAAGTACTCCCACAGCTAAAGCTTTGTGGGTAGATGCGTATGCAAACCGTTTATCTGATTGATACGTAACAGTTTGATTCGTATCAGTGTCCAATGCATAAATACCGAGTTTAGCATCAAATTCTTTTTCAAGTTTAGCAAAAGAATCATTACCAGTAGTTTCTTGTTTGGTTTGATTTGTTTGTTTTGTTTGTTTAAGTAATTCAGACTGAGTATTGCCATCGGAACAGCCTATAAGCGTTGCACATGAAAGAAATACTACAGGTACCATCTTTTTGTAATGTAAAAAGTTAAAAAACTTGTTTAAGACTATCATACATTTTCAACCTCTTTCAAGAATATATAGTTTTTCTAGGTGTTATACATATCGATACAATTAAAGAGTGTATC
>NZ_JBQENW010000040.1:0-25719 GCF_052044835.1 Bacillus sp. 22475
GGTATTTCTTTTTTATGGTTGTTACTTGCTTATGGTGTTGCAACATTAATAGTTTTTATACATATGCTAATCTCTAATAAATATTTTGGTGTGCAAAACGCGAAACAGGCAGGAACAACTTTTTTGAAATCACCAGTTTATGTTAAATCTAGACCCTATCAGGTTCTTTACAACGTTGCGATTTTTCCCGTTTTTCTATGGCTATATAGCAAAGGGATAGATACAGATAATGTAAAAGAATTTATGCTTAATACCGTTATTCAATGGACAGCATTGTCGATAATTATCGACTACCTTAGTTGGGTTTTAATTCCTCATAAATTTAGGTTAACACATAAAGAATTTTACATTGATTATCAACCATATATCACTTTGATTTATGTAGCAATTTTTATTAGTCATTATATAGTTGGTTTTTTTATCATTTAACCGAGAAGACCCCTCCTCTAAACAGAGTGAAGATGGGGGATGAATCGGTTTTTTCTTTTTTGGGGGAAAAGCACATTGCCATTAACTTAAGAAATTAAATGTTCCCCAAAACGAAAAAAATGAACTAAATTCTCATGGACACCTATGAAAAGATGAAATTTTCGTTTTGGGGCACTTCAAAATGTTAGCTTGATGGGCATGGGGTACGGCCAGCATTTTGGAAAAAAACACGCTAAGAGCATACAGGATTTTATACAGTTTTTCGGCTAATTCAGTAAAAAACGGAAACTCTGCAACCCACGCCAGGATAGGGATGTATAAAAAAATGAATAGCATTATAGGGGTACGGAAACGATTATGGGTTTCAAGGGCCACTCTGAAATTAAATACCACGCTTCGATTTTGATAAGTGTATTTGAGAAACTCTAAATCCTTTAAAATCAATAACTTGTAACCTTCTCAATAGAGTACACTCTATTGAGAAGGTAAATATGCGATTATGCATATTTATATTTTTTTATTTTAATAGTAATTAAACCTAATATATAATTAAAAAGTTTTTTACGAATTGATAAGGAGATGCGAGTATGAAGAAAACCATAGGACTTATATTATCATTATTTTAATTATTTTCTACCTATGCACCAATGTTTACAGAGGAAGTCGAAGTTTTAAATCAAATAGGCCGCGTCAAAGAGAAAGGAGATTGGTATTATTATGGATTTCGGCAACATAATGCGGATTTTACACTAAGGGATTTTCAAATTAAAAAACTTGGTTTTACTGTATATTATGTAGGTTCCATAAACGGGCTACTACATTAAAAAAATGAAACATCTTATGAATTAATTATTGTTTAGACAGAATGACTTAGGTTGTCCTTATACGAAATATCAGTATGAATAGAAATTTGATAATTATATAAAACGCCGTAAATGAAGGATAAAATAAGTGCTGATTTTGCAATTATATTTTTAAAAATTGAATAGGAGATCTATTATGAATACAATTAAGAAATTATTTTTAAGTTCTGTGATATGTATTTTATTATTCAGTACAGTAGGAACAGCGTATGCAGAACAAAATAATCAAGGAAATTCATCATCATTTATTGACGTTCCTAAAACTCACTGGGCATATAAAGAAATGATGTATATGGCTGAGAATAAGATTATAACAGGATACGGAAATGGGTATTTCGGTGCTACGGATCCTATTATTCGCGAACATCTTGCTGCATTCTTGTATCGATATTTAAAACCGCAAGATAGTACCAATAATCCATTTGTTGATATTGGTGACAGCAATTTTAAAAAGGAAATTTTGGCACTTACTGCACGGGGCATATTTAGCGTAAATGTAGAGAAACAATTCAATCCGAAAAATAATATGACGCGTGCTGAAATGGCTGCAGTGCTTGTCAGAACATTCGATTTAAAACCGAAAGGGAATTTTGACTTTACGGATATGAAAGGTCATTGGGCTAACGAATATGTCAAAATATTAGCTGGGAATAAAATCACAAATGGTACTGGTGATGGCAATTTTAATCCAAATGGACTTGTCACAAGAGAGCAATTTTCTGTGTTCTTATATAGGACAATCATGGCAACATCAGGTATAAAAAACAATGAATCGGTTGGCTGGGTTGTAGATGGAGAAAAGAAATACTATTATGACAAACCAGGCGTGAAACATACTGGATTATTACGTTCAGGGGATGATACCTATCTCTTCGATAAAAATGGTAATCTAGCTTCAGGATGGAATACCGTAGACGGAAAGGACTACTATTTTGATACGGTAAGTGGAGCTGCACAAAAAGGATGGTTCTCTCAAACTACCCATTGGTATTATGCAGACGATAACGGTGTGATTCAAAAAGGCGATGTAACCTACAAAGGAAAACAATTCCAATTTGATAGAACAGGTAAAATGGTAAAAGGGTGGATAACAATCCAATCCCTCGACCAAAATATCTACAAATCCAGAACAGTTGTAAGGGGATTTGACCCAATAAAAGTTAGAAAGGATGAAATTCTTGAAGTAGTAGGGGAAGACGGTCCTCTATGGTTTAAGGTGAACTACAATGGTCAAACATACGTTGTGCAAAAATTATTTGCAGTCGTGTTTGATCAATCTCTATCTAATAAAATAGATACAATTCGTCAGGACATTGCAGATTTAAAAACTACTGCAAATTTGGTAAAAATATATTCCGAACGCTTTAAAAAAGCAAAAGAAACTAAAAATTATGATATGGCTCTAGTAGATTCAAGTGAACTTGCAGCAAGCTTATCAGGATTTCTAACTACCATAAAAAATTCTGATATGACGAATTTAGTGAATAAAATCTACGAAAAAGAAGCTGATCCAGCTATAAAAGAAAAATACAATTCTACCATCGCTACTTTAGAGATGATGAATGAGGATTTTGGCAAGATCCACAAATTAATGCTACTAAAAGATAGCATAATGGTTTTAGATAAAGCGAATCAGGATTCAGGTAATATTATTCAACAAATTCAGAATGGTAAAAACCTAGCACAACAAGATAAAATTAAGCTTCAAAACTATGCTAACGATATGACGGCGTATAAAAAACAATTGGTCGAATGGTATGCTGATACTTTGACTGCAGTAACGGATCTAACGGTATCGCTTATTGACCAAACAAGTCTTTACTGGCTAACAATCAATGACACATTTGTTGAGCCAGCAGAAAAATGGGTTGGTACATTACCAAAAGATGAAATCAGTAAATTTGCTGATGGGGTTCGGGACTACGGACAACAAGTTACAGCTATGCATGAAGGTTTTAAAAGCAGATTGCCTGAATATAAACAAATGGCCAGTGATTTACGCGTAGTAAATCAAAGTTTCCATAAGTTTGGAGATTCTGTACAAAAAGCTGGTGCATCACTTCATAAACAAGCAGTAATGGCTGATGGACTAATTAATAGTGTCTCAACGCATGTTGCAGAAGCTCAACAAGCATTTCCAACACTACATACAGATATTATGTCTGGATTAGATGCTGCTAATAACATGATGGATTCTGCTAATAAAATTGCGAGTTATAAAATTGATGTGCCTGCGGCATCCAAAAACATAGGGAATATGGATGGACTAAGAAACACGTTACGTGATTTTGGTGTGCCACCTGAAAAAATGAAGGAGTATTTGGAAGAAGAAAAACGTTCTGCTCAACAAACTTCATTCCTGCTTGATATTACTCCTGGATTTGGAGAACTAAAACAAGGTATCCAGCTCTTTACGGGCGAGGATATGTTTACTCATGAAAAATATGGTCCAAGTGAATTTGTAACAGGAACGCTTGCTGCAGTTACTGGCGGTACAACAAAAATAATTGGCCGTACATTTGGTAAACTTGGCGATCTTGAGAAAAATGCACAGAAACTAGGCAAGGTTTCAAAAGGTGCTCAATCGGGTGAAATTATTCTTGATAAAGTCAAAACCTATGAACAAGCTAGAAATCAAGCAATGGATCTTTTAGGGAATTTAGGTAGCGACTCTATTCCAATGGTTGGAACAATGAAAAAAAGTGCAGGATATGGTAAAGTAATTGGAAGACAAACTGCTGATAAAAAAGCAAGATGGCGATTAGATTATGATCCTGAAAAAGGTCTACATATGAATGTAGACGATTTTAGAAACGGTAAAGGAAGTAAATCTACTAAATATGCAATTCCAATAGAAGGTGATGAAGAGTTATTTAAATCACTATTAAAACATTTAAACAAGTAAGGTGATAAATATAATGGCAACTTTGTTAGACGAATGTATCGAGGCATTAGGAGAAAATATAGTAGTTTTTGAAGGTGAAGAGAGAGAAAAAATCTTAGATAGCTTTGAAAACTCATTTCCAATTACAAGTTGGGCCAGAATTGATTGGGATAAATTCAGTGATTTCCAAAATATCGTTTATTTGGATGATATAGAAGCATATCTAAATAAACAATACGGTTTAGACTCTTATATCATTTATATTATTTGGGATGAAGCATCCTTACCAATCATAAAAACGAATTTACATCAAATACTACAGGTAATTGATGATGTTACAGCAGTAAGTTTTGAT
Organism: Bacillus sp. 22475; assembly: GCF_052044835.1. Classification (NCBI taxonomy): domain Bacteria; kingdom Bacillati; phylum Bacillota; class Bacilli; order Caryophanales; family Bacillaceae; genus Bacillus; species Bacillus sp. 22475. Next base: position 4,532 of record NZ_JBQENW010000040.1, read on the forward strand.
ACTTGGCTCTATTCTCCAAATCTAGGATATGCAATAGAGTTTTATCATGAAGGTGAAGTACGTATTGGTAATAAGAAAGAGATTTTAGAATAAGGAGTGAATGAAAAAAGTAGGGGCTTCCCCTACTTTTTTTATGTGAACTTTAATAAGGTTTTCAACCCTATCTATAATAATGATCATTTCTCCTATTTATAAGTACGGGTTAATGAGGCAGCTAACTATCAGTGTTTTTAGAACTGTCGATATTCTTATGTTGCTTTTAAAATAGCTACGGTATTTTGTGAACTGTACCTTATAAAATGGGCAGTTTAATAAAAAAGCTCTAAAAAATCAAGCACTTAAAAGATGGTTCCGATATTCGATCGGGGCCATCTTTTTTAATGTCCACTGATAACGATTATAATTATACTCCTCTATATAATCCTTTATGTTGAGCTCAAGGGATTCAAAGGTTTGACAATCTTTGTAATCTAATTTATCTATCATATGACCAAAAATGGACTAATTAATAGTGTCTCAACGCATGTTGCAGAAGCTCAACAAGCATTTCCAACACTACATACAGATATTATGTCTGGATTAGATGCTGCTAATAACATGATGGATTCTGCTAATAAGATTTCAGGCTACAAAATAGATACGTCTAATGTTGTTAAAAATGTTGGTAATATGGATGGGTTAACAACCCGCCTTAAAGATTTTGGTGTACCACCTGAAAAAATGAAAGAATATCTGGAAGAACAAAAGCGAACGAATGAATTAGGATCTATGGCGCTTGATTTTATTCCAGTTGTTGGACAAATTAAACAAGGTTTACAAATTTATAATGGAAGAGAATTTTTCACAGACAGAAAATATGAGCCGAATGATTATGTATGGGGAACTGTTTCTACAGTTGTAGGTGGCACTCCTAAAGTTATTGGTCGAGTATTTGGTAAATATGGAGAGTTAGAGCAAAAAGCGAAGGATTTAGGAAAAGTATCAAAGGTAACTGAAGAGATTGGATGGAGTATGCCAAGAGGTGGCGGCGTCATTGATGGGCGTAAGTATACTGAACATGCGCTTGAAAGAATGGCGCCTGATACAATTCAGGTTCGAGCAGAACTTACAAAGCGTGCATGTGAAAGAGCTGAAAGGAATGGTTACACATTCGGATCAAAAGAATACATGGAGGAATTAAAAAAAGTTGATCCACGTGGTGTAACACCAAGTGTAGTAGAAGAAACAATTAAGCATGCTACTAAAAAACCTGGAAATAAACCTGGTCTATGGCAATACGATGGGAAAGATGTTAGAGTCGTATTGAATGATAATGGCGATGTTGTATCCGTTGTACCTAATAAATCGTGAATATTATAAATAAAGTGGATTGAGCCCATTCACGTAAGGAGTTGTTAAATTGAATATACAATATGATGAATATGAATTATTAGAAATATTCGAGAGTGAACCAGAAGATTATTTTATTCCAGGTGCAGGTGCATATAGATATAATAAAATAGATAAATTAGGCTTTGAATTAGTAATGATTATGTGTTATTACGAGGAAACTGTTGAATTAAATTTGTATTATAAAAATAAACGCATCTTTGAAACCAAGATGCATTCGGCGAAACGAATCTATACCCGTAATGACTCATTATATGTCCAAGGTGGCGTAGAAAACAAAACAATCGAAGTAAAATTCAAGCCACATTTTACAGTTACAATAAATGAGTTTTAAAAACTTGAAATCAATGTTCGTAAATATTCTGAACATGCTTTAGAAAAAATGGATCCGGATACAATACAAGTTCGCGCTGAATTAGAGGCACATTCCAAAAGTAGAGGGATATACAGAAATTTAAAGAATTTGTTAATCCTAGAGGTATCACACCTTCTGTAGTAGATTTTCTGTGCCTTTCCATCGGAAAATCAAGACTGATATAAAAAATGAGTAGAAAAAACAAGACTTTTACTTCGTGGATACCACTACAAAGTAAGAGCCTTGTTTCATTATATTTGTTCATACAGTTTTCCTTGTAGTCTTCTGTTTTCATCCTTCAATCGCTTATTCTTTATCAATTTTTCGAACAGGTTGCTCCCAAAAGTTTTTATACAAAATAACATCAAAAAATACGTCTTGAACAAGCGTTAAAAAGGAAAGCTGAAGGGCAAGTATATCCTTTTGGAATCTTTTTAAGAGAAAATGATAAAATGAAGATAATATTAAGAAATTATGGGGATGATTACGTTGCTTACTTTGATAAAATTTGTAGTTAGTTATGCTGCAAGTCTATTTGCTTTTATTTTTGGATGGTTCTTAATTTCATATATTTTTAATCCTAGCTTTATTCACCCAGACGTTTTACAGGGGTTCATAAAAACTATCGTCACTTATGGTAGTATACCAGCTCTTATAGCTTGTCTAATTGGGGAAGTCTTATATAGGAAAATTAAACGATGTAGAGAGTTTCAATTTGGAATTCCTTTATTTATAGGACTAGCAGTTATCTATACACTTATACCATTTCTTTTTCTTTTTACTTTTACTTTTTCACATTTCTTTGACTTCGTTGCACCTGTTATTAAGGGTTCCTTAGCATTTTATTTAGTACGTAGAAAAATATAATTTTCGTTTTGATGCATTATAATAGATATCTCTGAATCACTAGTTTCAAAAAAGCCTTCACGCAATGATGATTGCATGAAGGCTTTTGATGTTTTCTTATTTTTTTGTCTCGTTAACCCATGTAATAATGTCTTGGATGACATACTTGGGAACATTAGCAGGAATTTCGTATTCACTAGGAAGACTTAATTCCCCGTCACCCTCCGTGAAGAAATGATTCAATTTCGGGTATTTTTTGAACTGAACATTCCCGCGGTTTGAAAGTCCTTTCTGCCATTTTGTATATTCATCTTTTACTGTTACTTGATAATCGCGTGCTCCTTGCAAAATGAGTAAAGGCTCTTTTCGTGATTGTGCTTCTTCAACTGGACGCCACCTAGAAACATCATACATAAAATGAGGTGACCCAAAATTGTAGCCAGCTGGAGGATGGTCAGGATTGAAAGCAGGATCCTGGATAAAAGCGACCTGTCTTTTTAATTCATCGATTACTTCCTTTGACTCCCCAAGGTATTGATACTGATCAATGGCAATGTCAGTCAAAGGGCGTGCAGGTGGTGCGAGTAAGATACTTCCTCGGACAAGTGAGGAAGGCGCTTTGCTCAGTATACGCGGCATTGTGCCAGCTCCTTGGCTATGTCCGAGAATGAAAATATTATTTGGATCAATGCCTTCCTGCTGCGCTGCTGACTTTGCTGCATATATGGCATCATCTGTAGTATCACGGTCTAATGTAACAGGTTCTGCACTCATCTTTAATGCATGTTCTAAGGTACGTTTTTCATAGCGCAACACTGCAATTCCGTTGGATGAAAGGCCCACCGCAAGGTCTCGTAAGATTTTTGTTCCCAAATAGGTAGCATCGCGATCATGGATGCCAGCACCATGCACAAGAACAACGACGGGTACCTTTTCACCACGCTTATGTTTCGGAACTGTTAATGTCGCTGGTAACGGATAGGTAGAATTTCCAATGACGATTTCACGTTCTTGATAGGAGTCAGGTTGATCATAGCTAGGATGGGGGATGGTAAAAGATTCCTCGGGTGGCCTTTCTCCAATTTCATCTACTTTCCCGCCAGGTGTGAATTTAAGGAGTAGCGGTATGGTAGTTCCTTCGGTAGCTGCTGGAATTTCCACCGTCTGATGGACCGAGTTTCGTTCTTTTATCACGGGGGTTCCCATGCTTTTTATCCCGCTCCAGCCACTTTGTGTCCACCAGTTTTGTAATGTGTTTGCTGTAAACTTAGATTGAAAAGCAGCAGATGTGAACTGTAGTGCCTCTGCATACTTACCTTGCTGGAGATATTCAAAAAATAATGATGTACGCTCCGTTAAAGAGACTAGTTTCTTTTCAGCAGATTGTTCCTCACGTGTATCTGCGTGAATAGTTGTTGTAAGCGGGAAAGATGAAATGCCTAAAGAAAAGAGTAGGGTAAAGGTAAGTACTGATCTTTGTATTTTCTTTTTTTTATTCATGTTTTAACCTCCAATATGTGATGGTAAAAAACAGGTATGGTAATTAGAATTCTGGTGCGAAAACTTCAAAATATTTGCAAGCAATCTCCAAAACTTGGACATACTCATATTATTATTCTAAAAAAACGTAGATTTCTTCTCTTGTCACATGCATATTAATCCCAGAAATAATCTTTCTTCCTTCACTTTATATTTTGATTATACGAAACAAAGCTCTCGTTTTTCTTACTTGATACTTACAAATTCCTTAAGTAGAGGATATTTTAAAATCTTAGCTTGATGAATATGTGGCGGTACTCTTATGTTAAGAGATAGCTTAAGGACCAAGGATTATATTGTTTTTATGTAGAGTTGATGTTATGTTTGTTTTGTAACATATGGTGTTTTATGCATGTAGGAGGATTTATTGAAGAAATTATTAATATTGTTTTTATTAGCTACATTTTGTCTACAGATTACAGGATGTTCTAATAATATGGGTACACTAAGGGAGAAGTCTAAAACTTCAGCACCTGTGAAGTCTAAACGCATCAATAAAGGGTGGTACAAACATATGTAATAGTTTGTATCACCCTTTGTTGATGATAGAAGTCATAAAGAAAAGACACCCTAAGGTGCCTTCCTTCGACTTGAACCATCTTAATTTTAATAATATATTGGACTCCCATCCAAATATTATTTTACCATGTTAAATTGTTTTATTCATTGAGAAATATGCTTTAAATCTATATTTTTAAAAAATATATAGATTTGAACAATATGTATACGAGTCACATATCAAAAAAAAGACACTCTCAAGAGTGCCTCTCCTTAGCAGCCGAATCCGCCGCCCCAACAGCTAGCGCCAACGATGATTAATAAGATGAAGAGCACAACAAGTAAGGCAAATCCGCCGCCGAAACCACAGCCTCCACCACAACTACCTCCATAGCCCATATTAACTCCTCCTTCCATAAAGACCATTTATTAATGGATTTAATTTAATTTATGTTTTTAAGGATGAATGGAGCAGGTCCTTAAAAAAATAAAAGGATTTTGGAAGTTAAAAAGAGTTGACGACCTTATTTTTGTCACCGGTATTTCGTCTGCTACATATTGTATTTTATTCTGTGTATTGGGGGAAGGAGGATCTTATGGCTAATTCTGAGATGATTTTACGTTTACTTACGGATTTAAAGATTGAACAACAATTGTTGAAAGAACAGTTAGAGAAAATGCAAACAGCTGTGACTATTCTTGAAGAAAAATCAGTGACGCTTAAAGAAAAACCAGCGACTCTTAAAGAAAAAACAATGACTCCTGAAGAAAAACCATCTGTTACAAAGCAAAGAGCTTTTTCTGGACGCCCAACATCTTTTCGTGATTGGAGAGCATCTAGTCAAAAAAATTAGGGAATGTTATGTGAAATGATAAATAAAAAAGTACAGTCTGCTGTAGAAAAGGCTGTACTTTTTTATGTCGGTAGAGAATGTTAAGGGAGACGCATTTATTGGCCTATTCCACTTTTAATTGGAGTTCTTTATCTAACTTATCATTATTAATTTTTAAAGTTAATCCTTGCGTGTTTTTCGGTACATCAAATACAATGTTTCCTTCCGAACTTTCATTAGGATTAACAATATTAAATTTGAATGTGGAGATATTTGCAGCTTTAAGTACTGATTGATATTCATTGGAAATGTGATATTCTCTTCCAAATCCATCAATTAATTTAAAGTTGTTAATATCTAGTGTAATGGGTTCTTCTTTACGATTATAAACGGCGATGTCTAATACTTTAAAGACACCTTGTGCTTTAACTTCTCCAGTCCCTAGAACATCTAATGACTCGGCAGATCCCATTGACATGTATACATCAGAGGAATCTACATTGGTAGGAAGTTCTTTTTGCGGATCCTTGCTGCTAAGTTTGTCATTCTCAGTTTTTTTTGAATGCGCCTGCTCATTTTTCGCAGGCGCATCATGTGAACTGCAAGCTGATACTCCAAACAAGAATGTGCTACATAATAATGATGCTAATAACTTTTTGTTCATCGTTTGTTTCTTCCTTCCAAAATAGAAGCACTTTTAATGAGTGCTATATATATTTGTATATGTATTACATTTTATATCTTATTATATTAATTTTGGAAGGAAAAGGGAAAAATTGCGCATTTCTCTGATTCGAATTATTTATCTGTCTAAAAGTTGAAATTAAAATGAGCCCCATAAATGATAAACCATTCCACTTACAAAAAATGCTAATCCTAAAAATAAAACAATTAAAGCAAGAATTCCATTTTTATTATTTTCCATAAAATAAGCTCCTTTTTCATTTACTTACATACAAAAAGCCTTTAGTCGTAATTATGGCTAAAGGCTTTGATCTTCATACTTTGTAGTTTATAAAAAAGTTGCACTTCTGTATTAATCTGGAATATGATTGTTTAAAGAGAAGGTGATGAGTACATGCAGGAAACAAAACAATTCCCGCTTATATCTGGAAATCCCTCATTAGATTTAGTAAATACAGAGCTAGTTAGGCGTGGACAACGTTATGATTTATTAATAACAAATGAAGATGTATTAGAATGGCTACATGTAATAAAGGTTAATCTTCCTTTTTGGAATGAAAAAACACTTATAGGAATTCAGAAGCGAATGGATCAAGTTACATCTAGCATATTAGAGGTAAGAGAAGTATTGAGAAAACAGTTTGAGGCAATTGCTGATCAGCAAGAAATTTCTAATGATTTTATTACGTATTTAGAAAAACAAATTGAGAAGGCACCATTTACATATAAAATCATTGAACAGCAGCTAGTATCTATCCCAGTTGGAGAAATCGAGGATGTACTCGCATCGTTAATTGTATTTGATGCTTTAACGTTAATAGCAGAAAATAAGCTTATTTCCCTTAAAAGGTGTTCAAATCCTGACTGTGTTTTATTATTTATAGATAAGAGTGGAAAACGAAAATGGTGTTCTATGAAAATATGTGGGAACCGGAAAAAGGTAGCAAAATTTCAGGATCGAAAATTTGAAGAAGTTTAGAGAATCAACTTATAACAGTTGATTCTTTTTTTGTATTTTAAAACTAACCCCTTAAATTAATATTTACAGGTTAGTTATATCGAGTTATAATTGTTGGTAAATAAAGGAGGAGAACGATGGATAATATAACAGCAACTAAGCAGAAAGATCCTCAACCAATAAGTGTACGATATTTTACAAAAATGAAAGGGAAAGGAAGAAGCCCATTACAAGTAAATGTAAAGGACTCTTTAACGGGACTACTAGGGGGATTTTTAACAATTCTTACCTTAACATATTTAACGAGCATAACTTCTACAGAATTATTAATGGCTCCATTTGGGGCGAGTTGTGTATTAGCGTTTGGAGTTTGGAATGCGCCATTATCTCAGCCGCGTAATATTATTGGAGGACATTTGATTTCAACTTTCATTGGTTTATCAATATATCATTTGTTTGGGAATGAATATTGGACAATTGCTTTAGCGGTGGGGATGGCCATAGCCGTTATGATGTTAACGAGAACGACGCACCCTCCGGCAGGCGCCGATCCGATTATCGTTATTTTAGGGGCAAATAGTTGGAGTTATTTAGTAACACCAGTTTTAATTGGCTCCGTTGTTATTGTAGTTATTGCTTTATTCATTAATAATATGAGTAGTAAAAGAAGTTATCCAACTTTTTGGATGTAGTTTGTGAAGTGAAAAATAATTTAAGTGAGTATTCTATTCTTACTATGTTTTATTTTTTATATAGTAAAAGCCTTAGTCGTAATGGCTTGGGTTCTCATACTTTGTAGTTCATAAAGAAAAGACACTTTAAAGTGTCTTCTACAGATTTGAATTATTTAATTCATGTAATTAATATTCGTTAACATAAAACTCTTTTATTAATTTTATTTCATTTGTATCTGGATTAAACTTGAATATTTTAATTTGATTCGATTCATCTTTGTATGCAAATGTATTCTCACCAACTTGGGTCATATTGCTGGTGTTTAAAATAGGATCGCTACCGTGATCAGTAATTTCCACAGTTTTCTCCCGGTCCCAGAATGCAATGACAATAATCAAAATGATAAGACATACCCGTATAAAACGTAATTCTCTTGCAACAGGATGTTCCATCTGTTTGTCTCCTTTACTGTTTGATAGAGTGTGTTTATAAAAGAGATAATTCCTAGGAATATAAATAAAAAAGACACCGTAAAGTGTCTTTTTTATTTTAGTTATGCGCATTACTTAATAAGACGCTAGTTCCTCAGTCTGGCTATGAGTAACTATGTAGGGTGATTCCATTATAACATTTTAACCAGTAATGGGTCTATATGGAATTTAATTGTTTTCCTTTTTGATTATTCAGAACGATCGATTGGGTATTTCGATGAAGGAAGTGGTGAGGAAGAAGCGACTTAACTTGTTTTAGAAGAGTGTTTTCTTTTTTGTATCATTGTGAGTAAAGTGTAGAGTTATATTTCCCTTTACACGAACATAAAGGTATACTATAGTTAAGTTAAGTAAACTTAACTATTAAACGAAACGAAATAAAAGCATGGAGGAATAACGCTATGACTAGAACGTATAAAGAAGTAATTAATGAAATGAACCGAGCTTATAATGAATTTTACATTTTACTATTTCAGGAGTTAAAAGATGAGTTCGGTCTTACAGGACAGCAGGAGAGCATGCTATTTCATATTAATTTAAATGAAAACACGACGGCAAATCACATTGCGACTACTTTTAATGTATCAAAAAGTGCCGTTAGCCAAGTTTTATCTAAATTGGAGAAACAGAAGATGATTTCAAAACAAGTAAACCCTAATAATAAACGGGAGTATTTTCTTACACTTGGTCCAAACGGTAGTAAGTATATAGAGCGGTTGTCTGAGTTAGATGATGTATTAATTGAGAAATATTTTTCTAAAATCGATATAAATGCCCTTGAGCAAATGACAGAGACGTTAACGAGAATAAATAAAGTGATATTGGAAGAAAAACAGAAGGATCTTAATTGTAATGAGTAAGAACTTAGATGAAGCAATTAGTAGAAAGGAGGAGAAGCGTGTTATGAGTTTGATACCAAATATGATTACGATAGCAAATTTTGTATGTGGACTTTTAGCTATTTACGCTGTTTTCGTTCACGATATTTATTTGGGAGCAGTTTTTATTATTACGGGTATGTTGTTTGACTTTTTAGATGGTATGGTCGCTCGGAAACTTGATTCTGTTTCGGAAATTGGTGGAGAGTTGGACTCATTTGCGGATTTAGTTACTTTTGGTGTGGCACCGTCTATTCTTGCATATAGTGTCGCGTTAAAAGATTTGCAGTCTATCGGGATGATATGTGCGCTTGCTTATAGTATTTGCGGAATGCTTCGGCTTGCGAGATTTAACACGCAGCAAAGCAAACTCCCGACATTTATCGGGATGCCGATTCCATTCGCGGCAATGTGTCTCCTCATTTTATGTTTTTTAAAGAATCCAGTTTCCGTGGCGTTTGGTACATGCGTACTCGCTTATTTAATGGTGAGCAAAATCAAATTCCCTCATTTTAAAAAAGATATAGCTGAAAGCTTGAAGTCCGAAAGATGGAATTAAAGAGAAAGGTAAGGAGCAGAATATGATTCGTATGGCACTAAGATCATTCAACATACAAATGTATTGTTTGCTAGGCGTAATGTTATTGGGATGGCTCGTGACACCTTTTTCAGCCCAGTTTGTAGGGATAAGCATTGGCCTTTTGGTGAGTATGTACTGCGCCTGGATTTTAGGAAGGCGTATTGAAAAGTTCGGAGATAGCATTGTAAAAAAAGAAAAAGCACCGATGCTCGGAATGATAAATCGGTTTGCAGCCGCAATACTAGGTGCGATTATTATGTATGAAATTGAACACCATGAATTCATGTGGACATTCGCTGCCGGAATTATGGGTGGGTATTTCTTGGTTATTATTAATTTGGGGTATTACAGTATGAGGGATGCGGAGGAATAAAGTTTCACTTTATTATAAAGAAAAGACACCCATATAAGAGTGTCTTTTCTGATAGTTTTTTAGCAGAAGCAAGAAGCTCCAACGATGATTAATAAAATAAACAGTACAACTAATAAAGCAAATCCTCCAGCAAAACCGCAGCCTTCGCCGCAACTACCACCAAAACCCATAATAGTTCCTCCTTTTAATAAGAGGGGAAAACAAGGGTACACTCATGTATTTTAACGGATTCAAATTACTTTATGTTTTTTACGCAATAATTGAGCAGGTCCTTTGGAAAATAAAAAAGACACCCTAAGGTGCATTCTTCCGATTGGAATCATCTTAATTGTATTGCGTCGTTATCATATAAGAAAAAAAGACATCAATTAAGATGTCTTTTTTTCTTTGTAAATTGGTGTTAAGAAGGTAACTTATTGCTTTTAACCTATGAATAATATAACAATCATCGAGTAAGTTTATTATAGCAGCGATAAATAGGATTTTTATATGTAATATTACATATATATAGATTTATTTATGTTTTATTTGTATATTTTAATTGTCTGTTCCTTGTTTTAATTCGTTTAGTTATATTATTTTTTGAGTGCTCCAGCAATGGAGCCTTTTTTTAGTATTCTATTTTGATGATGTTCCATAAAATTAGCACCTTTTAAAGCTGTTTTTATATAAAAAGCCTTTAACTTGTATTTATAGCTAAAGGCTCTGAGTGTCATACTTTATAGTTTATAAAATCTTATAAGAAGAATAACCAGTATTTTATATAGAATTTATCCCGCTATTTGCCGGGCTGCCCATAAACGCCCGATTGGTGAGAGCTGATTAAAGTTTCACTGTATAATGTTTTTTATCCAGTTTGGAACTGAAAATGTACTAGCTTGATAATGAAGCTAGGTTATTAGAAGTGAAAAATTTTAGTTTTATTATAATTAATAGAAATGAAAGTAGTGTAAATATAAATCCACTCCAAATAAGTTGATGAATACCTAAGTTTGAAATGAACCAGCCTCCAATAGTTGTTCCTAGAGTAATTCCAAGATTTGAGAATGAAACGAATAGGCTATTACCAAATTCGGGTGATTCTCTTGCTTCACTTATTAACCATGTTTGACCAACAATTAATCCACCAGCATGCACGATTCCCCAAATGAATACCATAAAAATCATTGGAACAAGATAAGGACCTAAATAATAAACCAATATGTAAACAATAGAATATAAAATAGGGAACGATATTACTGTATTTACTATGCTTCTTTGCAGAAGACTACCAAATAAATGATTACCTAAAATCATAACTATACCAAATATGAATAGCATGATACTGATGAGCGATCCATTCATGGAAGTTACTTTCGCAAGGTATTCGGCGAAGTAGCTGTATACGGAAAACATGGCTGCAAAAAGGAATGTGACAGTTAAAATATTTAACCATAATCCTGGTTTGCCGAGTATACGAATTTGTTTGCCGAAAGACATTTTTTCTTTAACGGGCATAGAAGGAAGTGAGATTAGTATTCCAATGAATGCAAGGGCGTTAATAAGCGCTCCGAATAAGAAAGCAATTTCTAATGAAAATTGATCTGCAAGGTAAGAGGTTAATGGTACACCTAGTGCAAAGCCAATCGTAATTCCCATGAAAACTTTTGTAACCGCTTGACCACTCTTTTCAGGAGGGACAAGTTTAGCAGCAGTTACAAGAGCGATTGAAAAGAAGAGTGGGTGAAGTGCTGCAGGTAAAATGCGAAAAATAAGCATGATTTCAAATTGTGTTGTATAAGCGTAAATTATATTTGAAATAACAAAAACAAAGATTGCTATTAATAAAATTATTTTACGATTAATACTAGAGACGAGCAGAATTAAAAACGGACCAGAAATAGCAACGACTAGTGCGAATATACTTACTAAAAATCCTGCTTGTGCAGTTGAAATGTCAAATTTCTGAGTGATTTGTGGTAATACACCGACAATACCCATCTCGGTAGTAATAATTCCAAACACCCCTATTGCTAGTGTAAGAATAAGTAAAGGACTTACTTTTTTCATTTGTAAAACTCTCCATTCTTCTTATTATTTTGAAAGTGAAATCGATTTATTAACAAAGAAATGAGCATGATTGGATGTCAATAGTATTAGAATTATGTAATGCTAAACACAAAAACAGATATCTAAATAACTAGATATGATATGTTGAAAAAAATGCTCCTTTCTATGTTTCTTGCTTTTATAGGTAGCGAAGTTTTAAAAAGAATGTATTAGGCGGCTATATAAAAGCAGAATGTGTGAAAGCAAATAATCAATTGGTAGGTTGATTATTTGCTTTCACTTTATAATTCATTTTGAACGTATTCAGAAAACGCTTGTATTGTTTTTTCATTTCGACGATAATATGTCCATTTTCCAATTCGGTCAGAGTCTAGTAGTCCTGCCTTTTTCATAGTTAATAAATAACTAGAAATAACCGATTGGGCTAAGCCAGTTTTAAGCTGAATATCTCCTACACACACTCCAATCTGAAAATTAATCCCTTGTTCTAAATAAGGTTTTTCGTCGAAATGGTTTTCTGGATTTTTTAACCATGATAAAATTTGACATCTTGTGTCATTTGACAATGCTTTATAAATTAATGAAGGTTCCATAAGGATATTATATCTACTTTTATAGATTTGTAAATGGGTTTGTGTGATTTTAAGGGAAGAAGGTATAGTTGATCTCCTCGAATAGGAATAAGGTGCTCTTGATCTGTACCCTTTGTAAAGGACATTCTAAAAAAAGTTAGGCAACCTAAAAAAGATGATTTCTGTATGCAAACAGGAGTCATCTTCTTTAAATTCTATTGATAGCAAGAGTGATTATAGTACGTCATATATTTCTTAATTTCATGTTTTAACTGAACAAACGAGTCACATGATTTTATATATGCTTTATCGGTTAAAGTACTACGAGGATTACGTGCAAAAATGATAGTATTGTTAGGTTTAAGCATGTTGTTGCCTAGCTATCAATGGCGGATGCCTAAGAAGAGTAATAATAAAGCCCAACTGAAGATTTAAGAAAAATTTTATGTTTACCCCACTCTTTATTTTAAAAGTTTTTCCTATCCTATAAATGAGTTACATCATGAAGGAGACTAAAAAAGACAAAGTCATAGATGAAAATGTAAAGTTAGGGGATTCCACATGCATAAAGGAGTTTTGATTAGTTATTTGTATACGTATTTTTTTACGATTATTTTTTGTATTGTGTTTCAAATTGGGTTTTATTTTAAAGCGAAAAGAAATATATCTATTCGACATTTTCTATGGGTATATGTTTTTCTATTCTACCTTTCGCTAGTGTATAAGGTGACGCAAATCGCGACTGTATGGGATATAAGTAGATATGAAACGTGGATTCGTGTAAGTCAAATCAATTTGACTCTATTTGATACTGCAGGTAGTACTACGTATCTTTTGAACATTGTACTGTTTATGCCGTTAGGTTTTTTATTACCGATGATTTGGCCGCACTTTAGAAAAATGAAAAACACCGTATGTGCAGGATTTCTTTTTTCATTGGCAATTGAGTTAAATCAATTACTAAATAATAGAATTACAGATATTGATGATTTATTTACGAATACCCTCGGGGCGATTATTGGATATTTATTATATAGAGCTTTTAAAATGATATTAAGAAGAGAGGGGAAAAAGCTTGATACCAACTCTTCTCTAGTTATAAAATACGAGGCTGTTTTTTGTTTAGTGTGTTCATTTGTAGGTGCGATGTTAATTTATCATCCAGCTTTATTTGGAAGACCTGTAATCATTCAGTGAGGTGATTACGAATTTCTTTTGAACGCTCGTGCGATATTTCAATTTGTAAAAAGCCTTTAACTTGTTATAGTTAAAGGCTTTTATCATCATAATTTTTACTTACCAATTACCCACTCTAACATCCGCTTTCAACCACTTCACCCAATCCAAATCCTCTACCTTAAGCAAACTGAGCGAAACACCCTTCATATCTAAAGAAGTCAACAGCGTACCAACCTTTACGAATGTCACTTGCAATCCTTCCAATTCACACAAACGGCGAATGTCATTTGTGAAAATGTATTGTTCCATTAATGGTGTCGCGCCGAGTCCATTAATGAGGATTGCGAAGTTGTCACCTTTTCTCCAGCGATAAATGCTTTTTAGTTTGTTCATCAGTTCGATCGCTAATATTTCAGAAGAGGATAGTGCTTCTTTACGGTAACCTTTTTCGCCATGGATGCCGACGCCATAAAACACTTCATCATCGTTTAATGTGAATGAAGCTTTTCCTTTTACTGGATCGTTGGCAGGGGAAAGGGCAACTCCTAATGTGTGTAAGTTTTTGATGACAGCTTGCCCGATTGTTGTTAGTTCTTCTAAAGAATGTCCACTCTCAGCGGCCGCACCTAATATTTTTTGAACGAAAACAGTGCCAGCTACGCCGCGTCTTCTTTTATTAAAGGAAGCATCATCTTCAATGGAAACATCGTCATTTACGATGATATGGTCAACTTTTCTTCCTTCTTCTTGAGCAATTTGCTTTGCTGCTAGAAAGTTTTCTACGTCATCTTTAAAGTTTTTGATGATGAATAAAATACTTTTATCTTTTGGTATGAGGCGAGTTGCCGCCGCAATTTGCTCCACTGTAGGCGGAGTGAAAATACTGCCGTTTACTGCCGCTGTAAGCATACCTTTTCCTACATAACCAATATCAGCAGGTTCATGTCCGCTACCACCGCCGCTTACAATAGCGACGTTTTGCTTTAGTTTTTCGATATCTTTTACATAAATGATGTTATTTGTTTCATCGTAATTTACTTTGTCGTTATGTTCAAAATAAAAGCCATGCAGCATATCTTGAACGATATTTTGTATATCATTCATAATCTTTTTCATTGCTTTTGCCACCCTTTAATTACTTTGCTGATTGCTCAAGTAATAGTAGTAATTGATTGTTTATCATATTTTTCATAAGAGAAGACATAACGGATGGATCTACTTCGCACTTGCTTTCAATCCAATCTTTTATCGTTCCAACGAAGCCGTGACTATAAAAGGAGGCAATCGTATTTTTGGTCTCATCAGAAAGGCTGAATCCACAGCTCACAGATAGTTCATCAATAATCTTCATATATAAGTTTTTCGTATGCTCAAATAAATAGTGATTAAACGAGTTTTGCTCAATGACTTTAAAAGCATTTCGGTAAAATTTTTGATTTTCATAAAAGTAATCAAATAATAAATCGAAAATGTTTTCCCATTTTTCATAATCGAGAAAGTCTATAATATTTTCTTTCGTTTCTTCTCTATAAATCCAGCTTAATAGTTCAAATTTATCTTTAAAATGATAATAAAAAGTTTGCCTACGCATTTGACAGTGTAACATAATATCGCTCACTGATATTTTATGAAACGACTCTGTTTCCATTAAATACTTCAATGAGTTCGCGATTATCTTTTTAGAAATTATAGAAGAGGTCATCTAAATCATCCCTAGAATGTTATTAATATAAAAATCCTACCCATAAATGAGAGCGGTGTCTTTAGACAGATTGTCCATTTTGTCCGTTTACTATAAAACGCTTTCATTTTAACATGAGTAGTAAGAAGAAGATTTCAAATATATCACAATATATTAAAGGAATTGAGGGAGAACTACAATGAAAAAGATTATAAACAAACCAGAAACATTAGTAATGGAAATGTGTAACGGAATGGTTATGGCTCACCCAGAGCTTGAGCTTTTGAAAAAATATAAAGTAATTAAGAAGAAAGAAATGAACGAAAATAAAGTAACGTTAATTAGTGGAGGCGGTAGTGGTCACGAGCCGGCACATGCAGGATTAGTCGGAAAAGGAATGTTAGATGCGGCAGTGTGCGGAGATGTGTTTGCTTCTCCTTCGCAAATTCAAGTTTACCAAGCGATTAAAGAGACAGCTAGTAAAAAAGGTACGTTATTAATTATTAAAAATTATAGCGGCGATATTATGAATTTCAAAAACGGTGCGCATTTAGCGACGGAAGATGGAATTGAAGTCGACTACGTAAAAGTAGACGATGATATTGCGGTAGAAGATAGCCTATATACAGTAGGACGCCGCGGCGTTGCGGGAGTTATTTTAGTTCATAAAATTGCCGGCGCAGCAGCGGAAGAAGGTATGGATTTAGGAGCGGTGAAAGCTGTAGCAGAAAAAGCAGCGGCTAACGTGCGCACAATCGGTTTAGCGTTAACGTCTTGTACAGTTCCAGCGAGCGGATCACCTACTTTCACACTTGCGGAAGATGAAATGGAATACGGCGTAGGTATTCACGGCGAACCAGGAATTAAGCGTGAAAAAATGCTGTCGGCTGATGAGTTAGCTAACCGTATGACAAATGATTTAATGAAAGATTTAGGAGTAAAAGATGGCGAGGAAATCGCACTTCTAGTTAACGGTTTTGGCGGAACACCACTGCAAGAACTTTACTTATTTAACAACGCCGTTACGAGAGAACTAGCAGCTAGAAACATTAAAATTAATAGAGTATTCGTCGGTAATTATATGACAAGTATTGATATGGCTGGTATGTCTTTAACGGTAATGAAGTTAGATGATGAGCTAAAAACATTACTATCTAAAGAATGTAATACACCTGCGTTTAAAGTAGATGGACCAGTTGAAAGTGTAGAGTACGTGAATGTGCTTGAAGAGACAGAAGAGAAGGAAGTTTCATTTGAAATAGAAACAGCGGAAGAGCACGCTGTTATTAAAAATAATGTCATTACATTAAACAACATGATTTATCTCGTTGATAAAATGAGCGACATTATTATTAAAAATGAAGTACCGTTCTGTGAGTTAGATACACATGCAGGTGACGGCGACTTCGGAATGAGTGTGGCAAAAGGATTTAAGCAATTAAAACGTGAGTGGCATTCTATTATAGAACAAGAAAACGTAACGATCGGATCATTCCTTGACGGTTGTTCGATGATTATTATGGAACATTGCGGCGGCGCATCTGGTCCAATTTGGGGTGGTGCATTCCGCGCAGCTAGTAAAGCAGCGGGCGAAAAACGTGAGTTAACAGTGAAAGAATTCGCTGAAGTGTTGCAAGCAGCACTGCAAGGTATACAATCTATCGGAGAAAGATCATTCGGCAGAGGAGCGGTAGTTGGTGATAAAACACTTGTTGACGCACTTGCTCCATGTGTAGACTCTTGGTTAGCTAGCGCTTCAAACGAAGAAGACATGAAAACTGCCTTTGAAAAAGGTGCAGAAGCAGCCGTTAAAGGAGCAGAGTACACGAAAGAAATCGTAGCTCGCATGGGCCGCGCTGGTACAGTTGGCGAAAGAAGTTTAGGATATCCAGATGCAGGTGCACATGCGCTTGGAGTTATCTTTACGGAGATTGCGGGTAGTTTGAAATAGTAATTAGAAAGTCCCCTCTGCCTTAAGGTGGAGGGATTTTTATATAGTTGATATGTAGAAGACTTCTTTCGGTTCTTTCTCAGTAAAATATGAGTTTGTTACTATTTTTGATAAAATCTTATTTCAAAAATACAACTAATATTTCTCAACATTAATATATTGAAAATAGTTAGAATATTTAAGATGATCATTTGTGAAGAAGTAAATTATAAAAAAAGGGGGAATTTATTTTGTTACGTCGTTTATCTATTTGTACAGTACTAACAGCTTTTATATTTACTTTATTTACATTTAACGGCTCTGCTTTCGCGGCTACGAATGCTACTGAAAATGAAAATGTAGTAGCAGCTTGTGCAAAGGGAGGTACGGTAGGTGTATATGGTGCAAAGATGCGCAGTGGTTATACTGTCGATTCACCTGTCGTACATACATTTAATGATGGTACGAAAATTACTGGAACATGGGTAACTGGTGAATATGTTCAAGGTCATTACAGTAATTCTAAACAGTGGTTAAAAGTTACATATAAAGGGATGACAGGTTATGTATCCCATACAACACTATATAACGTTTGCTCATAAAACTATGTACCATAATAGCTTTGGATATATTGAGCTAATCTCTTCTAGAGATTAGTTCTTTTTTATCTCTTAGTTTTTAATGGGGCATTTTTTGAAAAAGACCAACGATTCATTAAATCGATGGTCTTACGTTTATATAGTATTCATTTGTATCTATATCAAATTTTTCATTGCTTTTTGCTTATTTTAGACTTAGTTTGTTTGTAATTGCAGCTTATCAATTTTCCAGTATGTTTGTAGAGGGTCTAAAGAGCTTTCAATATAAAACATATATTCATCTGCGGTAGGTGGTACTTCAAAAGCTATTTTCAATTCTACCGTTTCATTTGGTTTAACTTGTATATCAGAAGGGTTTTGATCAAGCACCTTTCCTTTATAGATCTTTCCGTCTTTTTCATCTTTTAAGTTATATTTTAATTCTGATAATCCAATCGTTTGACCTCGTACATTTTTTACAGAGACATTAACAATGACGGAATCGTTGCTAGCATTTAAATATGCACTTTGAACAGCGGTCAAGTAATAGCCTCCCTTAACACTCTCACCAACTAATAAAATACCTTGTTCCAAGCGGCGTATCTCTTCTTTTTCTTCAAAATTTATTAATTCTTCATTTTCATTTTTTGCGGTCGGTTCTTCTATTGGACCATTTTCAACGGCACTATCTGTTTTATCTTGTGTGCAAGCAGCCGTAATACTGACTAATACTAGAATGAAAGTAAGTAATATAGATAATTTTCTCATAAAATTTATCTGTCTCCTTAAGTTTCTCAATTTTGTGCAGCTATACATATAAGATTAACATAATGTCTCATTATTGGCTCAAAATAGGGGATCTTTTAGACATCTTATTCTTTTTACTTTTAATATACATTCGATTGGTTCTCGCGATATTTGTTAATCTTTTAAAACATTGGTTTAGTAATACCGAGGGTTATTATAGATATATTAACCATATAATTTGTCCATATCAAAATGAACGTTTTGTGCATCTAATATATTGTAAATATATTTTATTTTGAAAGGATGTGATTATATGGCTCATAAATCTACTGGCGTGTTTCGAGTTCCAGTTTCTGAAAATGGGATTATTCCAACTGCTCTCAACATTATGTTAAACAATGATTCACGTTGCCATACTAGTAATGTAACGGTAACTGTTAAGAGAAGTCGAAACACTTTTTTCCCAACTCAAAATGAATTAGTTGAAATCTCTCGTACTTTTGTTTCTTTAGAACCAAACAGAACAACTAAGATTGTGTTGTTTACTCCAGAATTCCAAATAGAAGATTTTCTTGATGTCATCATTAGTGGAAATAAAGAGGATGTTAAGGATGTTCTTGTATATTCTTTCTTAGCAGATTCAGTAGGTCATAATTTGCCATCTACTGTTTTCAGAAATGCAGAATACACTTTTGCTTGCTGACACAGTGATGATGTATACTTTACTGTCGTATATCTGAATTGAAATGTTGCAAACAGCACTTCAAGGCATATAATCTATCGTTGAAAGATCATTCGGCAGAGGAGCGGTAGGTGGTGAAAGAAGTTTAGGATATCCAGATGCAGGGGCACATACGCTTGGGGTTATCTTTACAGAAATTTTAGGTAGTTTGAAATAGAAATTAAAAGATCCCTTCTACCTTAAGGTGGAGGGGGTTTCTTAATATTGTTTTTTGATATATATTGCTAAATATGTTCCCATAATTCATTCTATTGTATTGAGAATAATGTCATCTACATCAAAAAAAACGGTTTATAAAAGGAACTATTATTTGAAGAAGTTCCACCTCAAACATACTCCTATGCATATAAGTATGTTTGAGGTGGATTTATTAAAGAATTTTATATATAGCATGAATGAAAATGAGATAAATAAAACAATATTCCCTATTATGGTTTTAAGAATTAATTGAGCAGGTCTTTTTGAAAATAAAGAAAAGGCATCCTAAGGTGCCTTCTTCTGAATTAAAACAATAATATGGTTCTAGGTTTAAAAACTATTGGGATTTTTCCTGTGAGTTTTATAAGTAGTTTTCAAGAAATTATGAGTGTTTATTTTTGTTTTCAAAATATTCTTCTTTAATTATTTGTAATTTTTTTTCGTTTTTTGTTAATTCAAATATAAATAATGATTTTTTCATGTTATTAGCAACATCTTCTTCATTATATTGTTTAAGCTTTAATAAATTTGAACCTTTTCCATAGTATAGTTCACCCAATAAGTAAAAAGTATTTAGATTAATAGCTAATTGGATACCCTTATCAATGTATTTTATTGCTTCTTCGTATTGATATATGTAACTTGAATTTTTTGCTAAATTATAAATGATTTTCAATTTAATTTCTTTATCTCTAGGAAAATCTAATTTGTTAAAATTATTTAAACATCTTTTAAGGATAGTAATACTTTTTTTGTATTCTTTATTTTCTGCATGAAGTATAGCCATTGTATGTAGAATATCTATTTCTCTCTCTGATAAAAAATCAATATTGGTTACAGTTAGTTTTAGTGCATTATTTAAAAGAGTTAAAGCCACTTTTGTTGAGTTATTCACACAATATATAGCAATTGCTTCATGCCATAGTAGAAATTGTTTATCTTCTTTTGTTTGAAAATTATTTGTGTATTTTTCTCTTGTTACTATTTCATAAAGATCTTTATATTGATGTTGCCTTATGCAATCCCTCATTACGTATTTTACATTTTCTGTATATTTTAATTTCTTGTTTTGAGTTAGTGCAAATATATTATTTGGATCAACACCAAGTCTTTCAGATAATTGATATAATAATATGCTAGATGGATAAATTACACCTTTTTCGATCTTACTAATTTGACTTTGTGAACATATTCCATGACATAAGTCGGATTGTGATATATTTTTTTTAATTCTAAGTTCTTTAATGGTAATACCCAAATCGTTAAATTCCATTTTCCCCACCTACTATTTAACACTTTATTAGTATGATATTCTCTAACCTTAATGTAATGTAAAATTAATATAGTTGCAATTATTGTTTTAAAGGGCTTATCGTTTCTATAAGATGGTGAGATTTTTTTATGTACAAAAAA
>NZ_JBQENW010000041.1:0-25302 GCF_052044835.1 Bacillus sp. 22475
TTTTCTTACGATTAGTCAACCTGTATTTTTAGGTTTTTACTGGAGTGAATATCAGAATAAACATATACTTATTATCATGCATAACAAAGACCCCTAATATATACTCGTTTTTTGCTAGGGGTGAGATATGATATGATGAATGAAACTATGATATTAGGCCGTTAACCGATAATCATAGTGTATATCATGTGTAATAAGGTGAAAGAGAAGTTTCAAGAACTTATTTACACATGCAATGGACGCAACTTTATGACATTTGTTATAGGGTTGCGTTTTTAATTTATCGTAATACTCAACAATGTGATTTTGTCCGTAACGTCGTTGTTTAATCATGTTCTGGATGATGAGAAAAAGGAGCTTCCGCAAATGTTTATTTCCACGTTTGTTAATTTTATCTTTATAAAAGGTTTTACCTGATTGAAAACGGCGTATATCAATACCTGCAAATGCATTGAGCTGCTTGTTATTGTTAAAACGAGTAATATCTCCTATTTCAGCCATCAAGCGTACTGCAGTATTCGGGCCAATCCCAGGAAGACTGAGAATGATACCGTATTCTGCACGTTGCTCGGCTATATATACCATCTTGTTAATACAGCATTCTTTTTGGTGAAGAAGCTCTTGATAGCGCTTTGCATATAATTTGAGTTGATCACAAAGAACATCGTTCTCAGAAACAGCCGGATAGGAAGTTTTCGCTATTTCAATTATCTGAATCGCTTTTTTCTCGGCTGTAATATTTGATATTTTTTTATTGGTGTTGGCACGAATACGATTTTTTATGATTGTTTTTGAAAGACCTAAAACACAATCTGGGTGGGGGAATAGTTGAACAAAATTTAAAAACAAATCAGATTTACTGGTAAACATTCTTTCCAATTCAGGAAAAGTTAATTGAATTACTTTGTGCATACGACCACGAATTATCGATAATTCACTGTCCAATTCGCTATACCATCTAGAAAGAGATTTTAGCTGATGGAATGAGTTGATAGTTCCATTAGATACCCTTCGGGTAACTGTGAAGTGAGTGAGAGCTAATCGATGTGCGTCGCTTCGGTCGGTCTTATGAATCCGTAAGGAATCACATTGTAGTTTGGCTTCTAATGGGTTTAATAAACAATACGTATACTGGTTATCTTGCATAAATCGTTCTAGCTGCCTGGAATAGATACCTGTTGATTCGAACACAATTTCAGGTAATTCACCAGTATTATCTGCAAGTTCATGAATTTTTTCTTGTAGCTTTTCGAATTCGGGTTTAGAATGCTTGATTTCACTTTCAAATACACATTGTTTTTGTGCATTATAAATTACCATGTAACTTTTACCCATACTGACGTCAAACGCAATTACGTGTTCCATAAAGTTCCTCCTTAGGTGAAATTGAAGTCTTCAACTTACACTTATCGATTCCCATTTCTTATACACGATCTCGAGGACCAACATACTAAAAACTGATTCAAATAAGGTAAGTGAAGAAGGTCAGTTTATTTTACGGATTCAAGATCCCAAAGCACCCACGACCCTTTCTTCACTTCTACTATATAAAAAATAGTAGTGCGAACCAATGCCTTGGTCTGCACTACTAATCTTAGTATGTTTATTTAATATCAGATAAAAAGAGAACACATATTGTATATGACTAATATGTGTTCCCCTTTATTTTTAAAGCTTTTTATAATTTAGGTCTTGATAACGTTTTGGAAAACTTATGGTTCTTTTTGTTTGCGGCAAAGTTATACCCCTGGATTTGAAGAATATTTTTAATGTCGTTTTTTAAATAAAATGACATTGCTTATAAAAGGGGCGTAATGTTTTGAATAAAGTCTCGACGTTTTGTCCCTTAGGATCTGGTTATCTAAAGGGATATTTTTATAGTTCCAAAAAAATCTGAACGGAAAGACCGATTAAGGAATTGTTGAGTAGCAATAAAGTTATTTCATTTTTAGAATGAGTTCTTTCTTTCTTTCTTAGAAAGACCTTCGTCACTATATTATTTAGATTAATTTGGTTGTATTCTCCAGTTCGAACAAATTTTAAAAAATAGTTGTAATTCATCTTGAATTGAAAGATGGATAAAAAATATCTTATTTTCTAGTTAAATTTTAGAAATGATAACTTTTTACACTTTTGGAGTAAAAACTCTTAAGTTTATAGGGATGTACGGTGACTGCCTTGTATGTTATTCAAGGATAGTACTTTATATAAGTATGCAATTGTACATATTCATATAAAGTACATAATACATAAAATCCCATAAAGTTATATCAAAAACATTTTTTCGTATGAACTTTATTAAGATTCAATAATACCAACAAATTTTATGTTTGATTATAGCAGTGAAATGGTATCAACCCCTGAAGTGATACTATTATGAAAACTTTTTGAATATAATTAGAAACAAACAAAAGATTTAATGTCAGAAAAATCAAACATAATATATACGATTTTCTAGTTTA
Source organism: Bacillus sp. 22475 (assembly GCF_052044835.1). Taxonomy (NCBI): domain Bacteria; kingdom Bacillati; phylum Bacillota; class Bacilli; order Caryophanales; family Bacillaceae; genus Bacillus; species Bacillus sp. 22475. The sequence continues at coordinate 2,463 of NZ_JBQENW010000041.1, forward strand.
CTTATGAAAAATATAGTGATTAAAATGGGGGGAAGTAAGGACCTTATATTCTATTAAAAATAAAGAAAAAAAACGAGATGCACTTACTCTTTTGAAAAAATTTTTTTCCTCAAGTGTGTGTGAAGAAATCCTAACGTTAGGTTGTACAACATTTACGATTAAAACTTGTAAAAAAACAATAGTGAAGAGGTGTAAGGAATGAAGAATAAAATTATGACAGGATTTTTAATAACATCAATTGCTACCGGGGCGACTATTCCTATCAATACTCTCGCAACGCCAATCGTCCAAGCAGAAACAAAACAAGAGAATATAGATATTTCCTCAGCGTTACGAAAAATAGGTGCACACTCCAAATTAACACAAACCTTTATCGATGGAGCCTTAGCAAGTCCGAATGTACAACTTGAAGAAGTTCCATCTTTAAATACAACTCAATTTCTAATTAAACAAGATATGAAAGAGTGGTCATCCGAACTTTATCCCAAATTAATTCTATTAAATTCAAAAAGTAAAGGATTTGTAACTAAATTTAATAGTTATTATCCAACATTAAAAGGATTTGTAGATAATAAGGAAGATAAAGAAGGGTTTACAGATAGACTGGAAGTCCTTCAAGACATGACCATAACAAACCAAGAAAGTGTGCAACGTCAAATTAATGAGTTAACAGATCTAAAACTACAGGTAGATAAGAAGGTGAAAAATCTTGATACTGATGTGGCAAAAGCACAGAGTGTCCTTAATTCAGAGGGAACAGGAAAAATAGATAAGTTAAAAAATGAAATGCTAGATACAAAAAAATCAATTCAAAATGATTTACAGCAAATTGCATTATTACCAGGGGCTTTAAATGAACAAGGGCTAAAGGTATTCCAAGAAATTTATAGTCTATCGAAAGATATCATTGAACCGGCTGCTCAAACAGCAGTAGTAGCGTATAACAAAGGAAAAGAAATAAACAATGCTATTGTAGACGCAGAGAAGAAAGCAGAACAAGAAGCAAAAGAAAAGGGAAAATCAGCTATAGAAATTGAGGCTGCAAAAAAAGAAGCACGTGAAGCGATAGAGAAAAGTAAAAAAGGTGAAATCGCTGCAGCTGCAGTTACAAAAACGAAAGAGTATGATCTTATGAAAGTGATTGATCCTGAAAAAATTAAAAAAACATATAATACTTTTGCTGAAATTAATAAACTAACAGCAGAGCAACGTGCATATTTAAATGATTTAGAGAAACAAAATCAGAAATTATATGACTTAACAACTAAATTAACCGTAGCGGATTTACAAAAATCAATGATTCTTTTCATGCAAAATGATTTGCATACATTTGCTAACCAAGTAGATGGAGAAATTGAGCTAATGAAACGTTACAAAGAGGATTTGGATCTAATAAATAATAGTATTACAAGATTATCGACTGAAGTTGATGCCAATAACACTCAGTCTCAAAAAGATACATTAAGACGATTAAAAAGTGTAACAACTCAACTCGAAGAACAAGTTTATAAATTCTAATATTAAGAACATAGGTTTTTCAAAAAGATTATATTGCAACTGAAAATAAGGAGGAGATCAAATGATGAAATTTCCATTTAAGGTTATAACTTTAGCCACTTTAGCAACGGTTATAACTGCTACGAATGGTAGTACTATTCATGCACTTGCACAAGAACAGACAGCTCAAGAACAGAAAATAGAAAATTATGCGTTAGGACCTGAAGGATTAAAGAAAGCGTTGGCTGCAACAGGCTCTCATATTCTTGTAATGGATTTGTACGCAAAAACTATGATTAAGCAACCGAATGTAAATTTATCTAACATTGATTTAGGTTCAGGAGGAGGAGAATTAATCAAAAATATTCACCTGAATCAGGAACTGTCACGAATCAATGCAAATTACTGGTTAGATACAGCAAAGCCAAACATTCAAAAAACAGCACGTAATATTGTAAATTATGATGAGCAATTTCAAAACTATTACGACACATTAGTAGATACTGTAAAAAAGAAAGATAAGGTGAACCTCAAAGAAGGAATAGGGGATTTAATCGATACAATTCATACAAATTCAAATGAAGTTACGGAAGTCATTAAGATGTTAGAGGCTTTCAAAACAAAGTTGTATACAAATACTGTAGATTTTAAAAATAATGTTGGTGGTCCAGATGGACAGGGCGGATTGACGGCTATATTAGCTGGAAAACAAGCACTAGTCCCACAACTTCAGGCCGAAATTGAGAATTTACGTTCTACACAGAAATCACATTTTGATAATGTATTAGCCTGGTCAATTGGTGGTGGATTAGGAGCTGCTATTTTAGTTATTGGAACGATTGCAGGAGCGGTAGTAATTGTTGTGACTGGTGGTACAGCTACACCAGCTGTTGTTGGTGGTCTTACAGCTCTAGGAGCCGCTGGTATCGGTTTAGGAACAGCTGCTGGTGTCGAGGCATCTAATCATATGAATTCTTATAATGAAATTTCGAATAAAATCGGAGAATTAAGTATGAAAGCTGATCTGGCTAATCAAGCGGTTATTTCACTTACTAATACGAAAGACACGCTAACATATTTGTATCAGACAGTGGATCAAGCAATAATGTCTCTAACAAGTATTCAGCAACAATGGAATAAAATGGGGGCTAATTATAAAGATTTATATGATAATATCGATCAAATGCAAGAACATAAACTTTCATTAATACCTGACGATTTAAAAGCTGCTAAACAAAGTTGGAATGATATTCATAAGGACGCAGAATTCATTTCAAAAGACATTGCTTTTAAACAAGACAACACAAACTAAAAATTAATATATATGTATAGGAGGAATTAAAGTGAATAATAATTTTCCTTATAAACTACTTGCTGTATCGACGTTTTTAACCCTGACAACAACTACTGTAGTTTCTCCAGTAGCTGCTTTTGCAAGTGAAAGTAAAATAGAACAAACGAGTACGGAAGATATATCTCTTTCTGTAAACAGCGAAAAGATGAAAAAAGCTTTGCAAGATGCAGGGGTATTTGCAAAATCCATGAATGATTACTCTTATTTGTTAATTAATAATCCAGATGTTAACTTTGAAGGAATTGATATTAAAGGATATACAAATCTACCTAGTCAGATTGTACAAGATCAAAAGAATGCAAGAGAGCATGCTACAAAATGGGATGCGCACATAAAAAAACAACTTTTAGATACCCTTACAGGAATTGTAGAGTATGATACCACATTTGACAATTATTACGATACATTAGTAGAAGCAATTAATGAAGGAGATGCAGATACATTAAAAGAAGGCATTACAGATTTACAAGGTGAGATTAAACAAAACCAAGCATATACACAGAATTTAATACAAGAACTAGCTAAGTTAAGAGATAGTATTGGAGAAGATGTCCGAGCATTTGGAGGTCATAAAGATATCTTGCAATCGATCTTAAAAAATCAAGCATCTGGAATAGATGAAGATGAAAAACGCCTAAATGATGTTTTAGAGCAAGTAAGACATTTTAAACAAGTAGAATCGGATGGAATAATAACTGTATCAGTTCCCTCAATTCCTACATGGATTGCTGGAGGTGTAATGATAGGGGTAGCAAGAGATAATTTAGGTACGTTAGAGCCGTTATTAGCGCAATTACGCCAAACGGTAGACTATAAAATAACATTAAATCGTGTAGTTGGAGTTGCGTATAATAATATTGCTGAAATGCAAAATGCAATTGGATCAGCTATTAATGCTCTTACCTATATGTCAGCACAATGGCATGATTTAGATTCTCAATATTCAGGAGTACTTAATCATATTGATAAAGCATCCCAAAAGGCAGATCAAAATAAATTTAAATTCTTAAAACCTAATCTGAATGCAGCGAAAGACAGCTGGAAAACATTAAGAGCAGATGCGTTTACATTGAAAGAAGGAATAAAAACATTAAAAATGGATCCTGTTTCTTCAAAAAAATAGGGAAGTACGGTTTTATCGTTTTCCGACAGAAGATTCCTTCCTCAAAAATGTGAAGGTGTGAAACACCAATTTTAGGTGGGAGATGAATGTCGGTTGGCATAAGCCAACATATTTGCTATCATTTACTTGTACAGATTGCTCTTCGAAAACTGAAGACATGAGGTTGGTTGGAGAAAAACGTTGCAACCGTAAAATCTTCAACGTTCTATCGCCCCACGCTTCTCAAAATTGCGAAAACCAAGCTAAAGTAGGTAGTGTGGTAAGTCAGCGTACAAGATACTTATGTTCTCACCGTAGGGACTGCGGGTAGAGCCTGCTAAGATAACTGGTGGATACATCGGTGTTCGCAGGAATCTCCCACAAAAAGTCCGTTAGGACGTTAAGTGGTGAGTAGTTCAATGTAAAGTTTTCTAAAATATAGAGACTTTAAAAACATACTGTTAAATTACCAAATGATTCGTTATATACTAAAAAGGTGGGGTTGTATCAAGAGCTTCACCTTTTTTTATTGTAATTGAATTGTAAAAACAAGTTGCATCTTGTTTCAATTGTGAAAGGGCTTCTTTGGGCCGATTAGTGTATATATAGCTTATTTTGCTATGCACATTTTTAATCGACTTAAAGAAGCCCTTTTTGTATTGTCTTTAAGTTAGGAATCACTTGTACGTAGATCTTCGGGGCTAATAATATGTGAAATAATAAAAAATACATCTATTGTGCTTTTTTGTTTCATTTAGAGGAGAGATTATATGGAGTGCGAGACGTTCTCGTGTAAGTAATGCGCAAGCATAAGCGACAACGAGGACTGTTCTTTATTGTAGTAACAATTACAACAACCAAGAACAGAATAACTGTTCAGACGAGAGGTAGGAATGACGGAGTAACGTCCTGCAACTACCCCAGTAAGATTCCCGACTGCATACGCTAGGTATAGCGTGATGTGGAAAGCAGGGTAAAACATGCAGTCATTATCCGTAGTACCCGATGGGGCAACCGAAAGCCGTTCGGAATAATAGACCAAATGGAATTGATAAAGTACTGTATGCTGTCAACCGACATGGTGAGAATGTGTAAACACTGATGAACTTGTGAATGTACGCCTCGATAAATTTACGGGTCAGAAATGACTCGGGGTCTGAAAATAAGACTTGTCTAACGGACCAGAGATATTCCATAGTCCATAGTCCTAACGTTGTTACAGGCAACGGAGCTAGACACGGGGTATAGCAAGCACCTAAATCGGAGGTCTAACGACCTTTAAAACAATGATAGTCTGAATGGAACGTCGAAAACCACTAGCGTTGAATCTACGATTCTATCGACGGATACAGCTGAATACGAAACAGGCGACTGAGGGAAGTATTCTTAATAGTGGTGAGAGTAGTGGCACGACCATTGAAGATTCTGCAATGGAATTGGAGGAACAGCCACAAGCCTATTTTGTAGGAACTGAAATTTCATCTAATCTTGCATGGATTCTGGTAAGACTCAAAAGGTCACCAAATCAATTGAGAGTAGGTGATAGACCATGAATGACAAGTCTAAGACCACACCAAATGATAAGAAACTAAGACATAACGAATACTACGGTATCCAACCTGTCCTAGACGACTTATACCAAAAAGCAACAAAGAGAAGTTCTTTCAAAAACCTAATGTCTACCATAACGTCAGACGGAAATATACTTCTTGCTTATCGTAACATCAAAGCAAACAAAGGAAGTTTAACATCAGCCTGCGATAATGTAAACATCAAGGATATTGAGAAAATGGAACAAAGCTATTTCTTGAATGAAGTAAAAAGACGCTTTCAAAACTATCAACCTCAAAAAGTAAGGCGCAAAGAGATACCGAAACTTAATGGGAAAACAAGACCCCTAGGAATACCGAGTATGTGGGATAGAATTATCCAACAATGTATTCTACAAGTTTTGGAACCTATCTGCGAAGCACAATTCAGCAAACGAAGTTACGGCTTTCGCCCAAACAGAAGTGCCGAAAACGCCATAGCCGACGCAGCAAAACGTGTAAATCAACAAATCCTTACCTATGTGGTGGATGTAGATATCCAAGGATTCTTTGACGAAGTAAATCATACGAAACTCATGCATCAATTATGGACACTGGGTATTCGAGATAAGCAACTACTAGTCATTATCCGAAAGATACTGAAAGCACCAGTGCAAATGCCCGATGGTACAACCATGTTTCCAACGAAAGGAACACCGCAAGGCGGTATACTTAGTCCTTTACTTGCAAACGTCAATCTGAACGAATTTGATTGGTGGATCAGCAAACAATGGGAAACATTCAAGGCCAAAAGGACACAACCAAGATACTCAAAAGGAATCTGGGATAACTCTAACGTAACAGCCATGTTATCCCGATTTTCCAAGATGAAACCAATGTATATCGTAAGATATGCGGACGACTTCAAAATCTTCACAAACACACGAAGCAACGCTGAGAAAATCTTCAAAGCAACTCAAATGTGGCTAGAAGAACGTCTAAAGTTACCCATCTCACCCGAGAAATCAAAAGTAACCAATCTTAAAAAGCAAGAAAGTGACTTCCTAGGATTCACTCTTAAAGCTGTAAAGAAAGGTAAAAAGAAGAGTGGGGACACACGATATATTGCAGTAACACACGTATCTCCAAAGGCACTAAAAAAGACGAAACAAGACTTAGCAAACCAAGTGAAGAAAATACAGAAAGTCCGAGACTTTATCGAAGCAATAAGGAGAATTAATATATACAACAGCATAGTTATTGGCAAGCACAACTATTATAAAATAGCCACGCATATCTAGGTGAATTGGTGTTCAAACCCGATTGTACAATAAATGAGGAAAAAACAACGTCTCCATTTCCCGTATTTTTTGTAGAAATAGATATTCATCTAGGAAAGCAGGAACTATTTCGTTGGATTAAAGAGCGGCAAAGAATTACACAACAAAGCTTTTTCTTCTTTCCTTCGAATTATTCAAATGAAGTAGCAAAATTAACATGGAACAAGCTAACCTTTGTTGTATCTAGAGTAGATGTAACAGAAGTAAGAGACGCTGAACGAATTGTTCGTCATTGGTTAGGTATGGATATGTACCATGGAAAGAAGAACGAACAACATAAACAAATGCTAATTCAGCTATTAATTCAATCCATGAAGAATGAACAATTGTTTAAAGAAGATGAAAAAGCTAGTACGAAGCTTTTGTATGCTGCAGAGTTTACAAATAGACTGTCTAGATTAATAGAAACAGAGGAAATACTATCCGAAGAGACAAACCATCTCTTTGCAAAGATACTTAAAGAACTAGCTCACGAAGCATATCTCATAGCATAATATATTAATAATAGATATATTTAGAGAGTACCTATACAATAGGTGCTTTCTATATTAAAAAGGCAAGAGGACACTGTATAACAAGTAATATAGGGGGATGATCCATTATGCGCCTATACATATTGGAAATACATTTTGCACAGAAGATAAGCTTCCTTCATGCAAGAACTATAACTGAAGCTATCAAAAGATTTCAGAGAATATATACACAATATGCAGAACAAGTGCCTTCTCATATTAGAGAAGTACATGCAAATGAAACAGTCATTTTGGATATCAGAACAGGTGAAGTACATTGTATAGGAGACAACAACATGCTAAGGAAATGTATAGATAATCTTATGCACTTAAATGCTCCGATTGAATGGATTCCTTCACTTGAAATTCACCAATCTGTAAAACCTAATTTGTTTTCGATTACTATACATAAGGCATGCCTTATAAAAGGAAGTCCTCAATATAACGAGGTTGGGATTACTGTTTGGGAAAGCATTCTTCAGGTATCATTATATGACCATAGAGAGTTTTGGAATGCCTTAAAAAGATTCTTACACATCCAGGTACTTTCTGTATCTGAATTAGAACAATTAATAAAAAATAAATTGTGAAGGTTATAGAAGAGAATAAAGAAGATCATTGAAAAAAGGTAATCAGTAAGAGTGAATCTGCTATGAAAATATAGATGGTAAAAACAAAAGTAAACCAAGTGGGATAAAACTAAAATAAATCGATAAAAGGACGTGTTCTACGAATGAAGTGACCCCTACTGATGAGCTAGTATCGTTACAGCAAGAGCTTTTACAAAAGAAAAAAATAGCCCCTAAGAATAAATTGATGGGATCATTGGTAAAAAAGCCAGTAATAGAAGTACAGGATCCGGAGACAGAAGAAATTCAACCAACTCAATTGAATCAGCAACAGGTAAATAAGGATATTAATTGGTATCAGCAGAAGATTCTTGAATATAAAGAAGAAAATAAAAGTAGCTTAAGAGATATTGCAAAAGAAATAGATATATCACCATCTAATCTTTCAAAACTATTAACAGGCAAAAGAAAAAGGTTAAGTGAAGAAACACATAATAAGTTAGATAAATGGATTGAGCGTCAAGAGGTAGTTAATCTGCTGTAATTTATGGTTTAATATAAATACAAAAAAGCTATTGGAAACAAACGAAATGTGTATATTTCCAATAGCTTTTTTGTATTTATAGTTACGCGGATTAAAAAATAATATCTTTATTAAAATCATAATACATTTATAAATACGTCAAATATAATTTTTACTTCTTCTTTAACAGATTCTCACACCTGTTAAAAATTTCTTAAGAGAATGAGAAAATAGCATTATCTAAATTATTACTATCCCCTAGAAGATATTTCTCTATAACATTAAACCTAGTTTTAAGAGAACATGCCGCTCTATAAGTTCTATAGTGAACGATATCATTTATGCTACCAGTAAACATATAACCATTTTTTCTCGGTCGTTTGGTGTTGCCTGTTATACAATGAGCCTAACAAACAAGTATAAAGGTTTAATTTAACAGTTAACACAAAACACTCCATTAGCGAATGATAATTATATTATTTTGATGTTTACATATTATTATTATATTGACACCGTTTATTCCCACACCTTTTTGTGTTGTTTTCAAGATTGTATGTTGGGTTATGAATCATAACAAATAACAAAGGATAGAATAATAAATTCCTAATAGATAATCGGAATTTAATCATTTTTTTAAAAATTATTTTATTTTAATATTAATTTATTATATAATATAAATAAAGTTGTTATTTTTCACCTTAAAAGTAGTTATTTGTAACATCAAGCATGGGAAATGTAACCTAAGTGATGACATACTATGTATAGGATTTTGAATATTCATTTATCGAAAGCTATATCATACAACTTTCGAATAGTATATAAGAAAAATATAATAGAAAAAAGCCATGAATGATGTACTAACAAACTGTAGAAAAAGAAAAATATCGACACAAAGAGAGCAATTACATCAAGAATGAAAAAGATTTTTTTCTTATTCATAATAATTCACCTCATTTAGTATATGATGCTTCATTTGAAGATTCATATAAACATTAACATTAATTAAGGGGGAGAAACAATGTTTCTGGGAAAAAAAATAAAAAAAGTCAGTATTTTTGCAATGATCTTCACAATGGTTTTCACTTTTACTTCACTAGATTTATTTACAAACAAGGCATATGCAATGCAAAAGCCGGGTCATACTTTTTATAAAGAAGAAGTGCAAATGGTAGGAGTTGATCCAACTAATTATGACAATGAGGCTGCTCTTACCCTTGGCTTGGCTCTGTTAGTTCCGGAATTAACTGCTATACAGTCACTTAATAAAGCATTATCATATTTAGGAATATATTTAAGTGCTAAATCAGTAATAGGGAAATTTGATGAACCACAAGCATTTGAAATTAAAAAGACAATTTATAAAGCAGATGAAGTAAAAAATAATAACTATTGGGGATATTACTATATTACAATTACAAATCGTAATACTGGAAAAACGGTGTCATCTAAAATGTTTGTAATTGGAAAAGTTGCAGCATTCTTTTAATAATTAATACACTTACTTAAGTGATATTTAGAAATTACAAATAGCAATGGCTAATATAATCCATAACTATAAGTTCATTGTTTTATATTAGCCATTTACCGTATATCAAAATAGAATATTTAATAGCTTCTAAGCGTATTTTAAAAGATAAGTATAAGGAATTTCACTACTATTAAAAATAGAATATAGTAAATATTTAAAACCTTAAACGGAGGAGTTTTTTTTGAATAAACTTGTAAAGTTTTCATTCATATTATTTCTATCAATGGGATTATTATTTAGCAATTTCCAAACTTCTTTCGCTTCAGAAAAAGATGATCAAATTATAACTAAAGAAGAGGCCCAACAAAAAGCTGAAATTTATATAAAAAGTATAGGTAAACTATCATATTCTCCATGGATAAATGCTAGCTTAAGTGAAAGTAAAGCTCTAAATGATTTAAAAGGAAACGTACGGGGCTACTTGTTTCAAGTTCAAAAAGATAAAGAAGATTATGGTTATGTTATAGTGAATAGTAAAGTTCATGGCTCATCAATTATAGAATCTACAAGAAAAGGTAGTAACCCTTATAAAGATATACCCGAAGGTCAAGCCATTTATACAGGACCAATACAATATTTGAAAAAAGTAGACAATAAAGTTACGCATCTTCCAAGTGGTAATACTCAAAATGTCGAAGATATCAAAATAGAAGAAAAAAACAATATTAAAGCAGAAAGAAATAACCTAAATAAAAATAGCTTTTCAGGAAAAAAATTTGGTGAGAAAATTATATTAGAAGATGTTTATAATGATAAAGAGATAGAAAACGTTCCTGATTACATGTGGTATAGAGGTTGTACACCAACTGCAGTAGCCAATGTAATAGTATATTGGTCGAACCAAAATTTCCCTAATTTATTTAATATTAGAACGGAATATGTAAACTCACTAATTGATCGATTAGCAGAAGTTATGCATACAACTGACGTAGTAGTCGAGCCCGATGGACGCAGAACAGGGGGAGCTACATATTTTAGAGATATGGTTCCAGGAATTGAAAAATATTGGAACTCGCACGGTTATCCTGTTATAGCAGAGTTTGTAGCGTCCCCAACTTTTGAACAGTATAAAAACGAAATAAAGGGCGGACGTCCAATACTTTTAAACACTAAAGAGCACCCTACATACATAAATCATAATTTAACTGGAATAGCTTATGAAGAGGTCTATATTGCTGATTTAAATGAAAAATTTCAAAACATGGTAGTTCGTGATACATGGTCACCTGAAACTCCAGCAGAAGTAAGATTAGATTACAAAGAAAGTGCCCCATATCTTGATTCAGCCGTAACTGTAAACCCATTTGTATTTTCAGATGTTCCAAAGGGGCATTGGTCATACCAACAAATATCAGCTATGGCAGGCAATAAAATTATGAATGGATATGGAAATGGATATTTTGGTGCGACAGATAATATAACACGTGAACAAATGGCAGCATTGTTATATAGATACCTAAAACCAGGAGATACGAATGATAATCCATATGTCGATATTAAAGATAGTCCGTTTAAGAAAGAAATTTCAGCACTAGCAAAGAAAGGGATTTTTTCCGTAAACTCAGAGAAGAAATTTAATCCTAAAAATACAGCAACTAGGGCAGAAATTGCATCTGTACTAACAAAAGTATTTAACTTAAAAGTAAAAGCTGACTATGAGTTTAATGATATGAAAAATCATTGGGCAAATGAATATGTAAAAGCGATATATAGCAATGGAATTGCTAATGGAACAGGGAATAGAAATTTCAGTCCAAATGACAATGTTACTCGTGAACAAATGGCTGTATTCTTATATAGAGCTATGTATCTGGATCCAAATTATATTCCAACTCCGATTTAAATATTGTTATTCATAAAAAGGCACCTATTTGGAATCATACATCAACTTAAGAAAATGTATAAAATAATGAAATTAAAACACTCTTTCCTGTAGTACTACAGGAAAGAGTGTTTTAATTTACGTATGCTATGTGAAGAATTTTTCGGGAAATTTCTAGCCATTCCCTACACGGACTTGCCTAACAAGCGGGTATGATTCAATAAAAATTTTAGGCACAAAGCCTTGTATCACTCTGATTGTTTGGGTTAAACAATCAGTTCTGAGTCGTTAGTTAATCTCTGGACAAAATTAAATGAAGGAATAGGAACTTGTATCTCAGCCGAAGCGCTTAATAAACGCTGGAACGCACGCACAGTAATATTCCCACACCTTTTTGTATTGTCTTTAAGTTAGGAATCACTTGTACGTAGATCTTCGTGGCTAATAATATGTGAAATAATAAAAAGTACATCTATTGTGCTTTTTTGTTTCATTTAGAGAAGAGATTATATGGAATTTTACAAATTATGGCACAAGAAAAAGAATATGAATATGAGAGTCATTAGTACTCATAATAACCATGAAACAATGAGGCTTTATTTAACAGAAACATATCCTGTCTGCGATTATGTAAGGTACCTAAATGTTTAAAAGTTAAGCACTCCGGTAATACAAATAAAAAATAAAACTAGCGAGATATCTAGAATGAACATTATTATCGATATTACAGAAGGGAAAAAGCTTGTACCCTATATTGTTTTAGTAAGTAAAAGAGGGAATAGTAGTTTAAATATCCAACGTATTGCACAAATCATAAGTCTCTTTAAATTAAATTGTGAGATATTTGCTGCAAATCCGGATGTTACATTGAGGACATTGAGACTTCAGATTCTTTTCTATTAGGGATATATCAGATCTCTTATATTGAGGTAGAAAGAATTTTATAGAACCTTAGACAATAAATCCTTATAAGACTTCAAGCAGTTGTGCGAATATCATCAAGCATTGTAGAACGTTGAAAAACTAGAGAAAACTATAAAATAAATATGTAATAGAAAGGGGAAGAGAAACGCATGTATAATATACTTTCAATATAATTCAATTATCCGAGGGGTGGTTTGGATTAACGAAGAAGTACAAAGGGAACTAGACCTATTAGTACAAAAAATTCGTGAAACCGAGTCTTCTATCCAAAAAATTATCCTTTTTGGCTCTCATGCTTATGGTACACCAAACGAAGACAGTGATTTTGATCTGTGTATTGTTGTGGAAGGTATAGGAGCAAGAAAAAGGGAAGTCATTAATTGTATCAATTGGGGTATTTACGATGTAATGGAAACACCAGTTGATATTTTGGTGTATGGACCGGAAGAGTTTCAAGAACGTGCTAATCGCAATGTAACCATGGAGCATAAAATTGCGCTAGAGGGGAAGGTTCTATATGAGAAATACTAAGGATCTAACAGAGTGGCTATTCATAGCAAAATCCGATTTAGATTCTGCTAGTTACTTACCTCATATGAAACCTTTCTCCAAACATTATTTGCTATTATAGCCAACAATGTTTGGAGAAACTTTTAAAAAGATTTCTTGCACTAAACGGTAGACCCCTCCCTAAAACTCATAATCTTTTAATGCTGCACAAATCTTGTCGTAGATTAGATGGGAAGTTCTCATTAATTTTAGAACAATGCGTGCAGCTGAATGATTATGCTACAGATATTCGTTATCCGTATTTCGAAGCCCTTACCGTTCAAGATGGGTTAATGGCTATACAACATGCTCAAAAGGTAATGAGCTTCTATAACAAAAAATTAAACAAGCTAAATATACATGAAATCGTAATTGATTAAAAATAGAAGATATACATAAGAGAGAGTTCCTATAGCAAGGGACTCTCTTTTTCTATCTAAAAAACGAGGAGAAATGCTCCATAATAGTATAAAATGATACTTTTCTATGGGATGCGATTGCTGTAGATCTAAAATAAAATTCGATTATTTATAATAAAGATTGATAAAAGAACCTGTGTTGATATGATCTTAGGGTCATCCAAATTGCGTGACCTCATTGATAAAAATAAATGGGTTAATCATTAGACACTTTATTGGAAGGAGAGAGAATTATGTTTTTTATAGCATATTTGCCTATTTTTCTGTACTTATTATTAGAATTTTATAGAAGTTCACCTATTAAAGAAGAAAAACAAAATAGTGGTTCTAGTTTTTTTATCGGAGCAGTTTTAGCCTTGATGATAACCATTCCAGAGATTATGTATTTCTTTACAATAAATAAGGTTAATTCATTTCTGTTTTTTGGTGTTATTGTTGGGCTAATTGGTGTATGGATTAGATTTTCTTCAATGAATACATTAGGGCGATTTTACAGTAGGAACGTCGGAATGCAGGGGGAACATAAGTTAATTCAAAGCGGTCTGTATAAATATATTCGCCATCCTGGTTATTTAGGTTCTTTTCTGACCTTTTTAGGGTTTGCTATATCTTCATCTTCGTTCATTGCCATTATCATAAATATCTTTTTATTTTTCCTTGCGTATTCGTATCGTATAAAAGTTGAAGAGAGAACTCTTGTTACACTATTTGGTGAACAATATAAACAATATCAGTCCAAGACTTGGCGAATTATTCCGTTTCTATACTAGAAATTATAGGAGAAAGTTCAAAATAAGTTACTAAAGTCATTTTTCCTTATTCAGCTCTTAATTCAATCCATGAAGAATGAACAGTTGTTTAAAGAAGATGAAAAAGCTAGTACAAAGCTTTTGTACGCTACAGAGTTTACAAATAGACTTTCTAGATTAATAGAAACAGAGGAAATACTATCCGAAGAGATAAACCATCTCTTTGCAAAAATACTTAAGGAATTAGGAAACGAGGCTTTTTTAATAGATTAACATATAAATAGAAGCTATATTTAAAGAGAGTACCAGTAACGTAGGTACTTTCTTTAAATTAAAAGTAAGATGATACAATGTATCAATTAATATATAGAAAATATAGGGGGATTAATAATTATGCGCCTATACATATTAGAAATTACTACGGAACATAAAATCAGTTTTATTAATGCGACATCAATAGAAAAGGCCATAGAAGCATTTAAAAGGATATATAAACATTATGAAGAACAAGTACCATTTTACGTTAGAGAGATACATCCGAGTGAAAAAATCATAATGGATACAATAAGCGGTGAAATACATTGTATAGGAGACAATAGCGTTCTAAAGAAATGTTTGGAGAATCTTATGCACTTATATACCCCGATTGATTGGGTTCCTACACTTGTACTATATCAAGATATAAAAGCTGATCCGGTTTCGTTTACTATACATAAAGCATGCCTTATAAAAGGAAATCCTGAATATAACGAGGTGGGGATGAATGTTTGGAAAAGCGCTCTCCAGGTATCGTTAGATGACCACAGAGAGGTTTGGAATGCCCTAAAGACATTTTTACACATCCAGGTACTTTCTGTATTCGAATTAGAACAAGTAATCAAAGTTAATGAAATAAGGTGATAATAATGGAATTCGAAGAACTTATACAGTTTGTAGAAGAAAATAAGCAAAAGCATTTTCAAGATATAATTAGTCAGAACGAAGCTGCAATTAAAAAGATAGATGCGGAAAAGTAAGAAGTAATCAAAGAAAAATATATTAATAAGAAGACGTGATGTTTTGAATAAAGTCGCGACGTTTATAAAAAAGTTGCGATGTTTTGCCCCTTTGGATCTGTTTATCTAAAGGGGTGTTTTTATAGTGAAAAGTGAAAAGAAGATCTGAGCTGAAAGGCGGATTAAGGAACCGTTGAGTAGCAATAAAGTTACTCAACTAAAGGGCCAGTTTGTGGAGGATTTTAAAAAAGGATTTTGAAGTCTTTTGGTGAAAATTAAATATTAAATCTATAAAAGATAGAGGTTGTTGTGATGTTGAAACTGTTTCAATATAACTGGCAAGTCCGTGATGATTGGTTTACATTGTGCGAAGACATACCAGATGAAGAACTATTAAAGAAACGGGTCGGTGGGTTCGGCAGTATACTACATACCCTATTTCACATTGTAGATGTGGAATATATGTGGATCTTAGGTTTGCGAGGTGAACCAGTGCCTGAGGAGCCATTGTTTGAGGATTATGCTAGCTTACAAAAAGTGAAAAATCTTTCAGCTCAATACCATGAGAAAGTGAAGCCATTTGTGACATCTTGGACAAATGAAATGGATTCTCGGAAACTTTCAGAAACTGATTTCAATGAAGAACCGATTAACTCTAGAGACGCACCAATCAGGCGCCGAGTCATTGAATGTACACACGGAGAGATCATACGTCATGTCATTGTCCACGAAATCCACCATATTGGCCAGTTATCTATATGGGCACGTGAAATAGGAAAGGAGCCTGTTTCAGCAAATCTGAGAGGAAGAGGGCTATTCGATAATTAGACTGCCTTTGCCAATTTCACAAACGGGCGCGATTGTTGAACAACATAGGTAGAAATGATCAAACTTTTTTATAAAAACCAAACTTAAATCTGCTGGGGAAGAATCCATTTTGATCAATCTTTTTCAAAATAGATTCTTTTTATTTATCGTAAAACTTTGGATTGCGAGGTATTTTTGATCAAACTTTATTTCAAAGCTACAACTGTAAATATTGATAATATCTTTTTAAAGATATTTTAGTTTTGAACCCCATCCTACTTACCAACTCATCTTCAGTTAATCCTTGCTTAATAAGACGGAGAATAAAAGTGTTTCTCATCTGCTGTGCAGAGATACGCCTATTTAATTCCGCACGTTTCATTTCAAGTCGTATCATCTTTTGTATAGCAACTTCAGACAATGCTTTTGGCGCATCCTTTTCGTACACCCAACGATACGTACCTCGATTAAAATCAAATGCCACAAATAGAGGATTATCTGTGTGTTGTCTAGGTCTTACGGGTTCCGGAATAGTCATGTAATATTTATAAAGCTGCTGCTTATCTTCCAAAGTTAAAGAGACAGACCTAGTTGCTCCATTTTCTCCAGGTACCATTAAGATATTTTTAGCAAACTGTATATGGCTCATATTAAGCGATACAAGCTCTCGCAAGGACAACCCATAGTTTACTACTAAATTTATAATACAAACGTTTCTATCCATAATAAGAGGGCGATATTTAGCTTGTCTTTCCGTTAACCCCTTTGTTGATAGAACAGTTTGTTTTAAAAGCTTTTCTTCCATTTCGGTAATAAAATCATTATCATTTAGTGATTGATCCGGAATTAAAGAGAGATTAATACCATCCAATGGACTAACTATACCTAAAAACATGTGTAACTTCTTTAAAACCATCCATAGTCTGTGTCTTGTTTTCTGAGAATATTTACGCTTGTTTTCTAACTCAGAGAAATACGTCTGATAGTCCGCTTCAGAAAGTTCACTCCATGATTTAATATGTAGGAGTTTCTCACTTGCTCTTAGCCACTTATAAAAATCTTTTATATCGTAAGCATAACGTTCAATTGTGAATTGTTTCCGTCCTTTTTCTGTTAAGTAAGCAGAAAAGGCTGCTAATGTTTCTTCTAAATTAATGTTTTCGCTCATTATAATCACCTAATTTCTTAAGATTTATTATAACAGAACATAAGTAAAAGACCTGCTACCGCCCTTTGCTACGCACGGTTACTGGCATCTCCAAAACGCAAACGGATACTCTGTAAAATAAAGAAATGACAATAGCTATCCTGTCTTACAAAAACAAGAGAATTTATATAATGTGTAACATTATATAAATATTGATACACCACTTTCATTAAGTGGTGTACTTTTTTAATTTTATAGACCCTAATATGATCTATTTACACCACCAACAACACATCTTCATGAATAGCACATTTACAGTAACAAGTACTTTAGTTACAATAAAAGTATATTTTTTGAATATTCAATCTGAATTCCGCTAAATTATCAAAGAAGCAAAGTAAACCAATCTACGACCTTACCAAATATGATTACGAAGTAATAGGAAATTAGAAACAGCATGAATATCAACCCAACCTTCCTCTCTTCAATTGAGTAGAAGAATGATTTGTTTATTTTGTCTGTTAGGAGATTTTAAAAATGCAAAATAGTTATTACCACTTGTATTGCCCAAAGGGTGTACAAAGCCGATACAAATTGCTTGTGTTTAACGACAGTAATGAGCCATTTTTGCCGCTAACTGACTTTTATGATGATGTCAGTAAAAAAATCTCAGAGAGTTCGGCACTGTCTTATCTACAATGCCTTTTACCATTCTTTAGTTGGGTGGATAAATACAGCGTTTATCAAGGTAAACGTGTTCAATGGAGCGATTTTCCAGAAGCCATACGTATTGCTGTAGAAGATTATTTGATGGATCAAATGGCTTGTAAAGTTCGAGAAAAGGATTCTTTTCGTTTTATCAATCGTTCCAATAGAAGCCCCAATACAGTTCACCTTTTTCTTTCGGCTCTCAAGTCGTTTTACAACTCCTTGATTACACTGAGGCAATACAGCTATCCCAATCCCCTTATCGACTCTCACGCAATATTAAATGAATATAAAGCAAATACAGAAGGTGTGAGAGAAAATAAACCGCGACTACCTGATAAGGCCGGAACGGAAGACCCGCTTGTACATAGACGTTTGACAGATTCCTACTTTAAGCTCATTAACGAGGAATGGCAACCTGAAATCATTGATGATCATCTTCTCTACCATAAAATCAAACAAGCTGGTAATCAAGTTAATTGGTCATTACGAGAGAAGGTCATCGTCCGTATGTTATTTGAGACAGGAGCAAGAGTATCCGAAATAATTAAACTTACAATTGGAGATTATCGTTCCCGTAAGTCCTTTCAAGAAGTTAAAACATTTAGTAAAGGCAGTCATGGTCGTAGGGTGAAATTTCTTCGCTTTAGCAAAGATACCACGAAACTCCTGTTTCAATATATCAACAAGGAACGGAAAATATTTGACTCTGCAGGGCGGAATTTTTATTTGCTACCTAACGATGCACCAATGTTCCTGACGGAACGAGGGACCCCTTTGTCATATCAGACCTGGTATCCGCACTGGAATAAGGCCATGACATTGATGGACATAAGGTTAAACCCACACAAAATAAGACATTGGTTTGTTACGACCAGTATGCGTGAAATTTATAATATCTCCAAAACTGATGCAGAAATCACCCAACGTAAAAATGAACTTATTAAATATATGAAGTGGAAACAAAAAGAAACAATTGAAGTTTATGAACACCACTTTGATGAAGAAAGGCATCGAGGTTTTCATGACAAGATGCTTGAACATATAGCAAAGAAGGAAAAGGAGTACATGAATCAATCAAAACAAAAACGAATAAAAAAGGCAGAACTGACCATTGTAGACACAGCAAAAGACATAGAGTTAGAAGTGGATATACAAGTTCTACTGGATGATTTTGAGGGTGAATTATGGCAACAATAATAGACCTACCTATCTCCCCATTTTATAATGAATTAATAGGAAAAGTAGATGAACACATTCTGCATTTGCAGGATAACAGAGGTTTGTTTTTGTTAGATAAATTAGACGAAAAACCTATAAAATATCTTCTCGGTTATTGTCTAAATACACTTTGGAAGAATCAATTGTTATTAAATATGTTCCTTAGTGGAGAAAGAAATTTAGATGTTGAAACTATTTATTCTGCGACCGGAATATTGAATATAAGACTTAGAGAAATATTTTATGCTTATAATTTACAAACTTTTGCTGATTTTGATCCAGAAAAACACATATACGAGTATATGAAAGGAATCATTTGTCCTGAACATTCAAATGATCAGAAAGCAAAGTTTTTACGTTGCTATAACTTAGCTTCCTACTCAATTAACAAATGGTTTACAGCAAGGTTAAGTCAAAAACAACAGGAGTATTTTGAGCAATACTTACTCCCTACGCCTATGTTTGATAACCGAGATTTCTCGGTTTCTAAACAAGCAAGGGAACAAGCTCAAAACACTCGTAAGAGTGAGACAGACGTCATTGTCCCTTACCTTCCTCAGATTCGGGCGGAAGCAAATTTCCGATGGAGTTTGATGCAAAGATTGCGAAAAGCCTTTCTAACAGTTTGTAGGCAAGCTAAAAAGGACGATATCACATTACCCTTAGAATTTCATTACGATGAGCCTGAACGTATTGGAGAGAGGTTTTACTTCCGCTTATGGGATAAATCTTCCTTTGTTCTATATCACAAAGAGAAATTTACAGAAGGAGTTGTAAAATTAGCAAAAAAGCGTAAAGGAACGTATTCAGAGGAGAAGCAGAATTATTTTATAGAGTTTGTGAAAGCTGAACGCTTGGAAGATAACGATACAGTAGAAGGCCTATGGTTTGCAGAAATCCTGCAAGAAGGCGTATTAGGAGATTGGTCTCAAAATGCGACGGATGAAGAGTTAAAACGGAAACGAGAACTCCTATTCTCATGGGGATATGGCGAAGAAGGATCAATCACTAATCCTAAACCTTTCCAATCTATGCACAAAGGAATTCTATCTACAAATAGCTTTGGTTCTCTTCTCAACAATAAAGCTGAAGGTATTCTATTTGACGTACAATCTTTTTATGTCGCAGCAACCTTCGGTCTGTTAGCAATAGACATTTTGACGACAACAGGGGCAAGAATTAATGAATTACTACAAATTAACTCTTCAGAAAATGGTCTGCGGGCTATGAAAATAGGTGGCGATTTAAAGTTTTCTTTCTACGCTGTCCCAAAAGGACGAGATACAGTTGAGTCTTACCCAATTAGTAAGCATACCTTTCAACTAATAAAGAGAGTCAATTTGATGCTGAAAGAGCATTATCAAGGAGAAATTCCGAGTGTAAAGTATCGCGGGAGAAGGACACGCCTGTTTCCAGAGCCAAAACCTTATTTCTTTCAATATAATGAGAAAGCATTCACACATCCTGTCATTTATTCGTGTCTCCGTTTTCTCTTGCATGGATTATATTTCGAGACGCAAGAAGGAAAACCTATTACCTTTAAAGCACACCTATTACGTCATGCGTTCGCAACAGAAGCTGTTCAACGCCATGAAATTCCCATTGATATTGTAGCGAAAATCCTGCATCAGCGTGATTTGAACGTAACAAAATATTACTCTGAACCCACTACAAGTCAAGTAGCTGAAAAGGTTGGAGAATTGCATAGTGTAATTTCAAACTATGTTGACTTAGATGAAGCGATTCTTCGGAGTCCTGAAGAACTTCAGAAGGAATGGGAGGAACACAAAGCAAAAGTAGGTGTATATAACAATGTACTGGGCGGTACTTGCGTTACAGATAAAGTTTGTCCTGTAAAAATGGCATGTTTAGGATGTGTAGCAAAAATTCCGCAACCTGAAAAGAAACATGAACTATTTGAAATTGTCGAATTATCTAAGGATATGGAAAAGCGATTTATTTCTATGGGGTTAACACTTGAAGTGAATAAGGCAAAACAGATGCGAAAACTTGCAAGGAATGAATTAAAAGAGATTGAATTAATTGAAAAATATCGGGAGGAACAGACACATGAGCCACACATTTTCTTCAAGAAATAATCGAACATGGCTCAACGGAGTTTATGAATCACGTAGCCAACGTTCTCTTCTGTTAGGGAAGGGGGCAATTGACCTTCTGGTCAAACAAAACCTACCTGTTACATTAAAAACTGTATCGGAGAAGTCCAAAGAGATTGATTCCGAAGGAAAAGGGATTCACCCCAACACAATTACGACAAATTCCGAATTGAATGAGTATTATAAACAACACAGCAAAACATACAAGAAAAAATCAAATTCTAATCAGTCTCTACAAAAGCGTTCTGTTGCCTTTCCTCCTGTTGATTATCGCCGCATAAGTGCAGAACGAAACATAGAAAATGCAAAAAGAAAGTATATGAAAATGTCAAAAAAAGAACTTGTACAGCGACTACTCTTGGCGGAGCAATATATTGCAGAAAACAATCGAACGTGGATAGAGGAGCAATTTAAGAAATTTAAGTAAGTTCTCTTGGTTAAATCACCCTAAGTTTCATTAAATATTCTTTTTCAACAACCAAGGTTTTACTTTGGGTACAGATCGCAAAGTGAAAAAAACACGCTAAGGATTTTCCGAATCATTTTAACACTAATTTAAATTGTATTGTATTCGAAATTAGATAGACCATTTCGATAAGTTGTATTGTATTAGGTGCTAGTTAAATTTAAAAGATTTCATTAAAATAAGGTGTAATATAGATTTTAATTTTTTAATGGAGGAAAAATTATGGAACGAGTCGATGTAGTATATGCACTTATTTATGATGATACAAACAGAAAAATTCTTATGGTCGGAAACAAACGTGAAAATGGTAGTGAATGGAGCCTCCCAGGAGGGGCAAGAGAAAGTGGAGAAACTTTGGAACAGGCAATTATCCGTGAGACATTTGAAGAAACAGGGTTAACAGTTGAAATTAAAGATGTATTTGCTATTAATGAAAAGTTTTTTCCACATGCACATGCTGTAATATTCACTTTTGTAGCTAGAATAGTCGGAGGCGAAATATCTATTCAAGACAAAAATGAAATTACTGATATTAGTTGGATAAACATAAAAGAAGCTGAAGAAATTATGTTTTATTTCCCTGATGGCGTTCAAAATTTATTAGAAAAAAGACTAGTAGCTCCTTACTACTTCCAAACCAAGTAGAACAAAAAGAGCGATTACATAGTTTAAAACATTTAGAAAGCTAATTCTATCTATATATTAAGAAAGAATTAGCTTTTTGGTATTTATTTTTCTTAGCCTGGTTATTTCCGAAATGCTGGCGGTACCCTTACTTGATGACAGCCAATACAAATGTTGTGGTAAATGAGGTCATTTGTGATACAAAAAGAGGATAGAACATACAGAATAATTCTGTTTGTATCTATCCTCTTCTTTTCTTCTTATATAATGTGTAACATTATATATTTATTCTTGTTGAAGCAAATATGGATTCAAATTTCTTGAATCTAAATAAAATA
>NZ_JBQENW010000042.1:0-23224 GCF_052044835.1 Bacillus sp. 22475
ATAATTCGATTAGATGGTACATGATTTTTCTTAGACCATTGTTGGATTGGCTTCAAAAACTTCTCTAATCCCTGCTTATTCCACATTACAGGTTTCTCTAAGTCTCCTACTTTTACTAATCCTGGATATTGATATTCTTTATTTTTCTTTTCACCTTGACTCGTTAATTCATATGGTTCATACATATGAAATGCGTAAAGCGTTTTTTTATCCTTTACTGGCTTTAAGTATTTAAAGGCCCATGGAGTAGCATATAAACCTGAATCTAAAATAACTGGTGTTTCTTGGTCTACTTCACGAATGGAATTGATCACCTTTTGATAAAATCTGTTTAAATCCGCTGTCGTTCCCTCCACTTTTGCATACCATTTCTCGTAATCTTCCGTCCAAAAATCATTATATCTATTATTTTTAGCTGTTTCTGGATGTGGTTCATTTATAATATTATAACCAACCAACGCGGGGTGATCTTTTAGTTCCAGAGCGAGGTCCTTCCAAAATTGACTTGCTTGTTCTTGATACTTCTCTTCTTCCCATATTCTGTCGTCATTCTTATTATTATTAAATTGGCGCCATCGATCACCAGGTAAGGATAACATTGTAAGAACGACTTTCATTCCTTGTGATTGTGCGGCATCTAAATCCGCCTTTAATTTTTCTAGATCTTCCTTTACTAATCCCTGATAGTTATCTGAATTACCTATCAGAAAATCCTTTCCAGAAGTATCTGGTTTATCTTCAAATAGAAAATCTTTATCTTTCGCCCATTTATCAGGTGCTAAACGAACATATTCAATATTAGCTTCTTTTGCACTTTTATAGTTTTCAGGTAATGACGTACTATTCATGAAATTAGTACCCTTTCTTTTCGAATCCCAAAAACTAATTTTTGAATCGCTCTTATGATAAGTATCAGCTCTTACATTCATTTCCTGTACTCCAAAACTCATCATGCCTAATAACGCAACAATTGGCAAAATTTTTTTCACAACTTTTCCTTCTTTCTCTTTATATTTTACACACATAACATACCTTTGTTTTGTTACAGGAATATGGCAATTTTTCAAAAATACATTTTAAGTTTATAAAAAGAAAGAGTTAATAAGAAAGTTGCTTTATTTTCTGAAAAACAAAAAAGGAATCCTTTACGGATTCCTTTTTGCCTTGCACTCTTTTTCAAATAGTGCATTTTTGCACCTACTTTTAGTATACCTTACAATTCATACAAAGCAAATAAGAATAAACAGAATTTACTTCTTTATTTTCATAAAAAGATGTGAGTTTAGAAATTAATTATACTAGACTCAATTTCGAAAGATTTGTGTTCTTCCATCAATAATCATAAGCTTTTGGCTATACCAAACTGAAATACACCTACCGCTTTATTATCGCTCTTCACACGGTTAAGGAAGGCGAATTCTTCGGTAAATTCGTTAAAATGAGCAACTGTTTAAATTATTTATTTACTTCATTCCATAATGACAAAGCAAAAATCCAGTTTGGATCTCCATTCCCTTGATAACTTTGAACTGCCTCGTAAACCTTACACTCATGAACTACTTTATCCCCTTTTTTATACGCTTTATACGCATCCCATTGTTCATAAGTGTTTTCTTGTCCTTTTGTAGCAACTGTTAAGGCATCACTTTTCATTGATTCATTGCCAGCTGTATCAACAGCAGAAACTGCATACTTGTATTTTGTATTCGTTTGCAAATCTTTGTCCATAAATGAAGTTGTAGTAGCAGTGCCTATTTCTTTCATAACACCTCCAACTTCTCTATACACAATATAATGATTCACATCTGTATTATCTTCAGACGGACTCCACATTAAGTCAATACTATTCGTAGTTGTTCCCATACTGTGTAATCCTTTAGGCTGAGTTGGTGCTTCTGTATCTGGTTTTGCCTCTGTTGTTTTAATAACTATTGCTTCACTTTCCCTAGATATATTCCCTGCAGCGTCTACTGCTTTTACTGTATACATATATTCCGTGTTCGAGCTTAACTTTTTATCAACTACACTTGTACCCACTACAGTATTAATTAATTCACCATTACGTAATACTTGATATTCTTTCACCCCTACATTATCGATTGCAGGCTTCCAACTAAGTCTACACTATTTGAAGTAGCTTTTACTACTTGTACTCCAGATGGCTGAGTTGGCGCTTCTGTATCTGGTTTTTCATTATTTATTAGATTCACATCAATCACATTATAGAAAGCGTTTACGGTATCAGCTACATCCCAAACCGCTAATATGACATGATACCCACTGCGATCAGTTGGCACATTAATTTTATCGTTTTCCGACAGAAGACTCCTTCCTCAAAAATGTGAAGGTGTGAAACACCAATTTTAGGTGGGAGATGAATGTCGGTTGGCATAAGCTAACATATTTGCTATCATTTACTTGTACAGATTGCTCTTCGAAAACTGAAGATATGAGGTTGGTTGCAGAAAAACGTTGCAACCGTAAAATCTTCAACGTTCTATCGCCCCACGCTTCTCAAAATTGCGAAAACCAAGCTAAAGTAGGTAGTGTGGTGAGTCAGCGTACAAGATACTTATGTTCTCACCGTAGGGACTACGGGTAGAGCCTGCTAAGATAACTGGTGGATACATCGGTGTTCGCAGGAATCTCCCACTTCAAACAGTCCGTTAGGACGTTAAGTGGTGAGTAGTTCAAGTGATAGATTATTAGATGCTGCAGAACCATCTTGTTTTACAGTTCCTATTGGTTCAAAATCCGCTCTTGTTAGAGATTTATTTGGATCTCATCCTTTTTTTGTAATGTAGTAATGCCACTGACTTGTTGAACGAGGAGCAGTATATTTCCAAGTGAATGTATTCTCCCCACCCTTAAGTGTATTCTTAAACCATCGATCAGCTGTTTGTTGATCAAGAATTCCACCAAACAGACCTCCCGCTGAAGCGATTTTCCCGTCAACTGGCCCACCTTGTGGGAATCCTTTAGGTGCCTCTAAGCTTTGCGGTTCATACATTATATTCCCACAATTTGAATTCAACGCCCCATAATTCCTACTGCTACTGCAGCGGCACTTAATCCTTTTTTATTTGTAGCCATTGTTTTTAACTGCTTAAAGAATTTTTTGTTCATTTTAATAGTCCCCCTTACTAATTTCCTTACTATATTAAGAGCATGAATGTAAATGAAAGCTAAATATACATAACTTCATACTCAACTATTCATTTATCTTTATAACATTCGAATAACCCTATAATTAAATTATTACATAATAATTTATTAAGCTTACAAAGAAATTGTGACAGTTATTGGACTTTCTTCAACTACCATCCTTTCTTACTTAAAAATTATACGTTCCATAGCTTGAATTAAAAACTTACACTTCAATATAATATTCTGAAATTCACCCTTTCCAAATTTCATTCTTCTTTATAAATGATTATACTTTGATCAACATAGAAAAAAGTTTCCCCTATAATAGGAAACTTTTACTTATAATTTACCTATAGCCCTAAAATTTCTACAATCTGACGAGCTTTAGTATTATCAATATAATAATGCATCTCTAGTCCTTTTCTTTCTGCACGGAGTACAATTCCTCTTAACTTTGCTAAGTGTTGTGAAACAGTGGATTGTGGAAGTTTTAATATTTCTGTTAACTGTGTAACATTGCACATTTTATGATGTATTAATTCACTTATGATTTTTAATCGAACCGGATGCGCCATTACCTTCAATACATCTACATCTTCTTCACGGATTTTAGCTAGATCATTATTAGATATTACTGTTAACATTTCGCATTCTCCTTTATTATTAATTTCTACTTTCCTATTATCCTTATAAGTAATACTTATAGATAATTACAATTTTTCCTGTTGAGAAAATACATTCTACTCAATACAAAAAGACACCTATTCCGAAAACAGTTTTTTACCGTTCCAATGAATTGGTGTCTTATAATTTTTTAACCAGACTCTTTTTATTCATATTATAATTTCTACATAACTTTGAATAATGCTTTCTAAGCAAAAACAATACTTCCACTCCTCGTTTCAAGAAAAGTTTAATTGAAATATTTACTTTCTCATATTGCTAAACCTATAAGAACCCTCTACTCACCTCACCTTTTACATCATATATTATTTATTTCTCAACACAAAAACATGGAATAAAAATTCCAATAATGGTAATATAATGGTACCTTCAGTTGTTAACTGTCATCCCTTTTTTTAATCCCTGTCTTTAAAGACAGGGATTTTAAATTTCCTTAACTAAAACTGTCTATTAATTATAAACCTAAAACTTCAATAAGCTGCCACTATAGTAGAGAGAGGGTTTCATGACCAGTCTATTCGTTAAATTTCTATTTAACGAATAGATGAGTTTTGGGAAATATATGGTATAACCTACTTACTAATATTTAGATGGAAGTGACACTATTTGATAAAAAGCAGTAATCCTCAAGAATACTCATACGCTTTTAGGAAACTCGTTCGAGGAAAGATGCTTTAAGAGGTAGTATATTAGCCTTAGAAGCCCAACTTAAGTATTACTCTGATACCAAAAAGTTTGAAGATGACATAAAATATATTCAAACCGAATATATTATATCTTGCCAATTTTACGGATTGAGCCCTTTGAAAAATCGTGTATTCTTTTACGTGCTATTGATGCTTCAATTCCACATTCTACTATTGCATTTGTACTACTCAAAATTTCGTTATTCAATAGATTTAGCTCTCTCCATTCAACATCATCACAATTAAATCCATCCCTCTCTAACTACTGCAACATGTCTCTTTTGCCCCCTTTTACCGCAAACAAATTATGATCCTCTCCCTGCTGGAGTTCATCTAACACTTCTCCATTTAGATACTCATGGTCAGTTACCTCAATCGTACTATTCTCAGATATATAATAATAGATACCTTCTTTTACTTTGAATAAGCCTTATTCCATATAACATCTGCACTAGTACCCTCAAAAATCCGTTCCGCTTTCATATTTATTCATTCCCCTTTCATGCAAACATGATATTTTCCGACTCACTTCAATCACATCACGTTTGCGTGAATTGTTAATGAGAAAACCATGAATAAAATATAATTGGGTCATCACAATTAATTTATTTTTCCGAATTTTATTGAAAAATAAATATAATGCAATTAAACGAACTGGATACTTTGCTATAATGGTAATATATAACATTAGTAGACTTTTATAGGATGGGGGAATATATAATGATGGTTTCAGCTAAGGGGAATAATGAAATTACAAAGCTATTAAACGATTGGTATCTTGAAATCCGCTCAAGGCGTATAGGTAATGCACATCAATTAAAAGAAATAATTGATTCTAAGATGCATAATGTTGAAGAGGATCAAGATTTATTACTCTACTACTCACTACTAGATTTTAGATACCAATTTGTAATTGATAATTTAAGCGTTTCAAAAAGCAGTTTTGACAAAGTTGAGGCTTTTGATATGCCTACAGATAATTTCTTAGCTTATTATTATCACTTTTTCAAAGGAATTCATGCCTCTACTATTGGTGAATACCAAATCGCAAAGGAGAGTTATGAAAAAGCAGAAAAACTTTTAGACTGCATTCCTGATGAATTGGAAAAAGCGGAATTTTATTATAAAGTTGGAGCTTTCCATTATGACATATATCAAGGGCTATTATCTTATAAAAAAGTATCAGAGGCAAGAGAAATCTTTGCTCAACATGCTGGGTATGAGATCAATGTAGCATTCTGTGATAATCTTATAGGCTTAGCTTGTACTCATTTGAGAGAATGGGAGCTCGCTGAAGAATATTTCACGAAAGCAATGGATATGTTCCAAAAAATAGACGAAGAACAATTTATTTTAATGGTGCGTCAAAATTTAGGTTTAATGTATGCTACTCAAAATCTTTCGCCATTAGCCATTAGATATCTTTCAGAAGTAAATCAAAAAATGCCTAACAACTATAAGGCTCTTTTTATTGAGGCAAGGGAACACATGAAGGAAGGAAATCACTCCGTTGCCAAAGATCTCATAGCAAAAGGATATTCCGTTTGTCAAGAGATTGAAAATATAGAGTATCTACACCATTTTAAAATATTAGATGCAATGAATGGAGGTTTTCCTGCCGAAGCACTTGAAATGACAGTGTTAAAAGGCGTATCATATTTTAAAGAGCAAGAACTTTTCGAATTCATTAAGGAATACGAAGAATATCTTGCTACTGCATTTTATAAAGAGAATAACCATATTAAAGCAAGTCATTATTTCTATTCATGTTCTCAAGCAGGAAAAAAAGTTATTGAGAAGGAGGCATTAAAATGAAAAAGACAATTCTCGGTTTAGTTGGTGTAATTACTATTTTTACTTTAATGTTTGGTGCCCAATCCCCTACAGAAACACATAAAGCTATTGATGTTATTCAATATGCTCACGGAAATCATGGTGGTTAAGATCTTAATTTAATTTAGCGAGGATAAAATCATACAATATGCTCGCGGCCATACTGGCCTAAATAAACAAAGGTCTTCACTTCATTGTGAGGGCTTTTATTTTTATTATTAATAAAAAAGGAATCCTTAGTATAAGGATTCACTCCAGGAAGATATATAGAATGAGATACATCAATAAAAAGAATTGATTATATTATAATATGAAAATAAACGAAATATATTGAGAAACATAAAATAAGATTGAATATTCTTTCTTTTTAACATAAAATCAATATGAGTCAAGTGACAACATCTCTCTAACTCTTCTAAAAGAATCCTTTATGACATGGGGATTCTTTTGCTTTAGACAAATTATTCTTATTTTAACATTTGTAAAAAAACTTTTCTTAACCAACTACTCAACAAATATAAGTAAGGATTTAGTTTTATGAATATTTTTATGATCTAAGCAATAGGTAATAGCCTTCAATATTTGTTGGATGTTATTATCAGAAAATAAATATCCTAAAAAATAAAAAGATGCTCTATCAATACTGTAAGAAGATTTGCTGCTAAACATGCATTTTTTCATTGTACCCTTTAAAACCTGATCTTTTTAACACTAAAGAATCAAGTATAGATTTATAGCCATGAATTCTTCTATTTGTACATATAATATTCTTTGTATCTTTCAAAATTCGTTTTTTTTGTTTGTGCTGATGTTGTGGGTGATTTTAATGATTTAGATACTGCTACCTGCTTTGGTATTTGTAATGTGCCTCGTTTCTTAAGTTCTCTATACAAACTACTCACATTGCACCTCAGTTTTTTTGCAATAGTCGGATATTCCTCTCCTTGATTAAATAATTGTACTGCTTTTTTACATTTTGTGTCCCACTTTTCTTCTGTCGTTTGAAATTTTTGAGTTCTTTTTTTAACTCTATGTTTTTCTAATTTAATACTCTCTCTTTCTATTTTACATCGCTTGGCAGAATTCTGTTCTGCGTCTGCTTGACGCCCGAAATGCTCCTCCTGTAAACGTATCATTTGTACTTTTTTCGCAATTTCTCTCAAGTTACAGTCACCTCATTTCGTTTGATAAATTCTATCAGTACTTGATCACATTATTGTCTGTATCCCAATCACCGTTTATAAGCAGGCTATAAATGCTCCCATTACCCTTATGATAGTTTGTAATCCAATATTTATGGAAAAACATAATCAGTTCTATTTTTACATAATTGTAAACTATAGTAAATTGATAATATTGACACAGAATATTCTAAACTTTAATTTTCACTATACACATCAATAAACTTCATATTTCTTTTCTTAAAATATTCAAAGTATCGTTTTTTACAGCAAAACACGGTATCCTCTACTCAGAGTCATACACAACAAAATACTTTATCTATTGTAGCTAGAGCACAATAAAAAAGAGTGCAGAAATGTGCACTCTTTTTTATTAACTCTTGTATCAATTTTTCACCACAGTCAACTCCCCCATTATTAGAAGGACTACACTCTAAGCTTATGAATTTATCATTCTGCAGTACATCAGCTTTTGCAGCTATATTTAACAACACTCTTTCTATCACCCTATTTCGAGTTAGAATTATAGACCTAATACCCCGACAATCTGACATGCCTTGAAATTCACAATATGATAATACATCTCTAATCCCCTTCTTTCTGAGCGAAGAATTTTCCCGCGCATTTTAGATAAATGCTGAGATACGGTAGATTGAGGCACATCTAGTAGCTCTGTTAACTGTGTTACATTACAAATTTTGTGGCGTTCTAGCTCCTTCACAATTTGTAATCTAACTGGATGGGCCATAATTTTTAATAATTCTATATCCGCCTCTGGAATTTTGTACATTTCATTACTTACTTGCATTGTTGTCATTTTTTATTTCTCCTTTTTTAATTTCTTTTTATTTTTTATCTATTTATAGGTATTTTGTGTTTATTCGTGTATATTGTTCATAATCACTGTATTGTTTAATCTTTTGTCTCTCTCAGGTTTAATATATAGGAGTATTATGATGGCTAAAAATCCAACAAAAGATAGCATAGGTATCGAGATGAATCCAAACAAATTCAAGTAATCTTCTGTACAGGAAACGCCTACTGAACATATCTTCATTTCACTTGTAGGAAAAGCCTGAATTGTGATTTGATAAACGGCTATTAATAAGCCAATACATGCAAATGGGAATGAATACGCTCTTACGTATGGATCTCTTCTATACATTCCTATACCTAATATTAATACTAATGGATACATGGCCATCCTTTGATACCAGCACAAATCACATGGAGGCAGCTTCATCCACTCACTAAAAATCAAACTTACTAGCATTGCAGTAGTAGCTATCGTCCAAGCAATTGCAATGTGATACTTTTGAATGATCGACATCTTATTTTCGCCTCACCTGTTTTTTAAAATGCAAAATATTTGCTAATATATGACTAGTTTATTTCCGTGTTTTAAGTATCCTGTTTCAATATACAGTATCCAATCGTTAATATCTTCCCAGTCTTACTCCTTATCTTTTAATTCTAGAGGGAAAAGATTCTCAAAATCACCACAGTTTCTAATTCTTTTTCTAAGGGACCAAATCTATATACAATATGTGTAAGTACTTTTTTGTTTTTTTCCTTACCAAACTTAAAAAGATGCAGGTAAGGAAAACTATTAAATCTTACTTTACTAATTTAGTAAATGTCCCGTTTTTTTACTTTGAAAATATAAGAAAACGCTCATCATAACAATATTTATTACACCAGCTGCAGCACCAATTTTGGAGATAACATACACATATTCATTACTACTAAACGGCAATAGACTCGCAAAAATAAATAAACTTGAAATAATAAAGGATAAAATCATATTTCTTTTATTCTCATTCATGTATGAGACCTCCATTTTGTATGATAATTTGTATCATAATTGATTAAGTTTGTATTGAGTGCTAAGACGCATCATTACGGTTATAATGACGTATCTTGTCATCTACAAAACCTTTTATGTTCCAAACGCCAGCCTTTGATGCTTTTGCTTCTTTTTCGCTTTCTAGCATATGTGGTAGCAACGTAGTGTTAGGTTTTGAAATATAAGCTACAATGCCATATGCTGATTTGACCATTAATTCGTTTATATGCATCCCTTCACAAAATACATATGCTGATTTCCTACCATACTTGTCCTCTTTTGGCCCATGATCATAGACAAATGTTACACTTTTTTCTTCTATTTGTTCCTTTAGAAATATATATGCTTCTTTCCCCATCTTTTGTGGTAGGATTTTTCGAGATACATACACAGAAGTATCCAATAACAGCAATCTTATCGTCTGTTTTTCCCCGTTTATGTTCACATCTATGCTATCTCAGTCTTTTACCTTTACTCCCTCTTCCCCTTAACCGTTTTTAAGCCTTTTAATGTATCCTTATAGACTTCTGGGATATTACAACAGTACGTTTCCCTTCTACACTCTGTTGTATTCCCTTTTGTTTCCGAGGTTTTAAAACAAATAAAAAGGACACACCTATGGCATATGTATGCGTAGGTGTGTCCTTTTGCAAGATAGTTTTAGAAGTATTTTGTTACTTTCATCATATCATATTTCTCATTAATTTTATATATAAAATTAATGATTTTACAATATTAATTCCTACATAAATAGTATGTTTGGAAACTTTTTTAATTCTTTCCTTGTACTTTACATGAGACCAGTTCAACTAATCGGGTATACCAAGTGTATTTTTGTAAATAATAAGGTTGTTAAACGTTAAGTTAAGGAGGGTTTTTATGCAAAATCATAAAAAAGCTATAAAAAGTCCTGGTTCTGTTATGAAACCAGATTTTGCTGAAACTGATGCACAAAAAGTGAAACAAGAAATTCAAAATGATGTAAGGGCAGGACAAGGAGCAATGACTTCCCGAGAGGCAGGGGCAATGCGAGATTAAGAAAACACTCCTTACTATTTTTTTCTTCTCTAGAACTTTAACTAGTAAGGAGTTATTCCAGAACTATTTTAGCTTTTTCGTTTATCATTTAGAAACATATTGCGTTTCTTTTGTAGATCACAGGTTCATTTTAAAGCGAATTTTTCTCCACTAAATCTCTTTTTTCAAACTAAGATTATTTTCTTTTAGATAATTTATTGCATCTTTGTTCACCGTTCGTAAATCTATACCTTGTTTCTCTGCTGCAAATGAACATCCACAATAACACTGACGGAAAACATCATATTCATTACACATCTCAATTGAACGTTGATATCCATTACTTTTTTTGAAATCACTTGGTAAATAACGCGAATCATAATTTTGTTGCACACCGACTCCAAGTTCATTTATTAATTGACTATTTTTATTTTTAGAAAGAGTAATCGCACTACCGAAGTAATCAAATCCTTTTTCTTGTGCTACCTCAGCTGAACGATCCAATCTCATATCAAAACAAGCTGAACAACGAAGCCCACCTTCTGGCTCTTCTGCCAAACCTTCTTCTTTTACCATTTTAAAAAATACATTTGAACGATAGTCATCTTCAATAAATCCTACTGTATGCCCAGTACAATCATTGAACTTTTCTACAAAAATCTTTTGTTCATTAGAGCGTCGCATGTATTCACTTTTCGGATGGATATTTGAATTCGAAAAAAAAATTGTAATATCTGCATGTTCTGCAAGAAATTCTAAAGAAGTAGTACTACAAGGAGCACAACATGAATGAAGTAACACTTTTGGTCTTTCGTTCCTTGCCCCCCAATCTTTAATCATTTTTCTTAATACTTTGTCATAATTTATTTTCTGATTCTTCATTTTCTTTAAATACGTTTCAACATCTAACACTTCTTTCACAACTAAACCTCCTGTTTATTTTTATTTATTTTATCACCTACATCCATCAATAGGTATATAGTGAGATATGTATTTATTGATCGTAAAACGGTTCTTATGGCCTTTTGGTGACAGCCAAAATAATATACGTATTCTATTACCTCTATTACTAAAATATATCCTTAATCCTTCTTTTTCATCACAAAATCTTTTGGGTTTCCTTTTAACTGGTAATACTTCATGTTAAGACGAATAACTACTACGATGATGACCAAAAATCCAATTATATATACCATTGTTCCTTTCTCCGTTTCTTATTGTTTAGCGAACTTATTCTGTAAATACTTCACTTGTTTATTTTCAGTATTTTTATCAGTAATATTTGCTTGCAAAATAGTTTGGTAAATATGCTCGACCTCGTCTTTTGTTAATTTCACATCAATATAGGATTCGATACATTTTTTTAGATCGTTATAATATAGGACATGTTTATCTTTAGAATGAACATTTACTCTTTTTAGGCTGCATTTTGGATGAAACACTGCAATAGAAATACACGGCAGCTGTTGTTCCATCCCCCATTCAATTGCTTTCATGTGTTTATAGTTTTGTCGAAATGGATTTTGAAAAGAATGTTTCTTTCTAAAAATACCTTGTGTCCATCTTGCTGCCTTCTCACTTCCATAGATCCAGCCTTCATAGTTCTTCGTCTCTATAACAAATATACCTGTTTCTGCGATTACAATATGGTCAATTTGAGTTGTATCACCATACTCTGTATGAACCGTCACATCATGTAACACCCGATACCTTTCGTGATCTAATTTGCTTAATATACGTTTTACCATCTTTTCTCCGGCTTTCCCTTTCCATTTTGGTGCATGTTTTTTTACCATAATATTTATCGGTATCAGAAGCACAATTAGAATTAATTCAAATATTAATACTTTCATAATATAAGCCTCCTTTTCACACTCTTGTGTTTCTACGCATTAAACGATATACATGAGTTTCTAATCCTAAAATATAATATGAGATACATAAACCTTTTATCACCATCTCTATGAATCCTAATGCTAATGAAACAATGAGTCCGCCCCGAAATTGAAACGGTCTTGTCACCCTCCGATTCACTGGCTTTTCAATTACTCCAAAATTAGCCCAGGTTGGCAAACGCTTTTCTACATTTTTTATAGTACCCATTAATCCGTATTTCAATGACAAAATGAAACATCCAATTAGTAAATATACAATAGAAGAAAAATAGATAGATAGGCCCATAGCGATAATTGTGAGCAGCCAACCTATCAAGATAGAATTTCGTAAAGCGGCATATTCTTGATTTCTTTTCAAAACAAGCAATCCTTTCAAAATAAATTAAGTCATTTTTAAACAGGTGAAATACTTTTCTAAGTAAAATATTATTTTAGTTTCTATCTTCCTCGTCTGTTTTGTAGACATAACAGCTCTACTACAAGGAGTGTTCATTCTACAAGTGGAAATCCTTTACAACAAAAAACCAATTAAAAATCGAACGAATTATCTCCTATATCAAAGGAGATATTTGCTGAATACGAAAGGAAAAATCAGATGGGTAGATAAAAGGTACTGAATGAACATTCAGTACCTTTTGCATCTATATATATTTCTTTACATATTCGCAAATAACCATGGAGCTAGTACGGCTAACATACATAGTAAACAAGATCCCGTTATAACACGATTAGACCAACGATAATACTCAGGTTGTTTTGTACTCTCATGAATTCTTCGTAAACGAATTCCTGCAATTAACATAAAGGGTGTAAAAATAAGTGCTGTTGATTTAAACAGGTCTAAAAAATCTGTAAAAATGTTCATAAACGAAAATACATCCGAACTAAATAAGAAATATACACTTAATCTCATTGCCATCATACTAACGAACGAGAAAATCATACTCCCTGTTGCCCATTTCATCCATTGACCGTTCTTTGTAATTAACGCCATAACCATGACAATAACACCTAATATGAAAGAGATAGAAAAGATATTTACCCCTACTTTAAAAGCTGGTGCATACATCCCTTCAACTTTTTGTATAATTGATGACCCAAATGAATCGTCTTTCTCTGTCGTTTTTGTTCGATTGTTTAATCCTTCGTTAAAAGATGAAGAAACATCATTTCCTTTCAATTCATTAAAATCCACTTTTACAGATGCATGAGCTGTATGTAAAGGTATGAGTACTAGGATCATAAAAACAAATGTACATAAAACTCCAATCATCCCTTTTTCTCGCTTCACAACACATCACCCGCTAATTTTGGCTTAATGCTCTTTAATTTGATTTCATTTCCTTCTGCAACATAACGGAGATCTGCGGAATAATAGATATTGGCTTTTGTATATGCCCCCATAATCGCATTTGCAATTTCTTCTTTTTCTACTGCTACATATGTTTCATTTTCATTATAAAACTCTATTTCAATTCGATTAATATTATTATTTAATACTGTTATATGTAACTCTTTTAAGCTATTCAAACGATTTCCTAAACCACACACTAGCTTAAATACCTTACTCGCAAGTGTAGGTGGCTTAACATACGTCGTATTAAAATGAATCGTTTCATCATCTATAACACCATCTTCCTCAACTGCGCACGTCATAATGAAAGAATGATTTTGTTTTTCAATTTCTTGTTGATTTAACTTGCGATCAATGACATATTTCAGACTTGTTGATAGATTTTCTATATATTCATCCAGTTCAGTATTTGAAATTTTAACCTCTGAGAATTCTGGGAAAATCATGTAAGCGTGCATATTAGAACTACTTTTACTTACACGTAATACCTGTACCTGTTTCTTTTCATAGCGCACCGTTTGTTCCAATTTTTTTACTACATTGTTGCTTATATGATCTATTATCATATTTCATCAGCCTCCAGTAATTTTAATAAAATAATTTTTACAATCTCATGTATATAAAGCATTGCAATATTTTGCTGAGGTCTCGAAACTCATATTTTATGACTAATAATCACTTTAATCTTAAAACATCTTAATATTACAATGACGTACAGTGTTTCATTATAGTCGAATATTCTTATGTGGTGAATCGTTCTGTTTCACTCATTTTTATAAAAATATAAAGATATTTTATCCTTATAAAAATGAGTGAGAACATACTATATTTCATGCTATTTATCTAAGAAAATTTAACTGGGAAATGGATGTTATACACTCCCTAGTCATCTATTATTTGATTCAACTAATGTATAGAAATTAGGTGAATTCACCTCAAATTTTATATACATTCATATATTTTCTGGTATTATCCCTCCTTCTGTATAAATCCGATAGCACTTCTTATTAGATATCTTTATAAATAATGTTAGTCCTTGTTCTCTTTCTGTCACTTTTGCAGTCCACTTTAACGCTTATGCCTCTTCTACTTCTGATTTTCACTATTAACAAAAAGCACAATTGTTCAAGTTCTAGAAATGTCATTCATGTTCTCACTTAGCATTTACTTCTCCATCCAAATTCTTTTAGACCGATGTAACAAATAAATTGTAAACACTGACAGACCCTTTTCTAATGTAATTTCCTTTGTGAGAGTAGTAATACGCTCTTACTCTTTACTAATCATTCTGCATTCCCTTGGTCAGCAAGAAACAAGACGTTTTACCAATACATTTCCCCTCTCAATTATGCAAATGAATCGTACTTAAACTAGCCCTTTATGAATTTGTTTTTTCCTTTTTCTTCTATGTATTGAAATTAAATAAAATTTTTCCGCTAAATCATTTTTATATGCATAATTATTCCTACCAGATTTCTAATTGCAATAAAAAAGGAAGCTCCAAGTATTCATATCACTTAGTTCTTCCTTTTCCCCTGTATAAACTACCATCACATGATTTATATCGTAGGTCTTCATTTGTACTCCCTAATAACTTATCTATATCAATCAATATATCATCCGGCTCTTTAGATTACTCTTTTAGATCAACTAATACTATTCAAACATTAT
Source organism: Bacillus sp. 22475 (assembly GCF_052044835.1). NCBI lineage: Bacteria > Bacillati > Bacillota > Bacilli > Caryophanales > Bacillaceae > Bacillus > Bacillus sp. 22475. The sequence continues at coordinate 15,315 of NZ_JBQENW010000042.1, forward strand.
TTTATTTCTTTTTGTTATGTTATGAATCATAAATAATCCCACCTGCAACTTGAAAACAACATAAAAAGGACTTCTTCAAGTCGATTAAAAATGTGCATAACAAAATAAGCTATATATGCACTAATCGGCTCAAAGAAGCCCTTTCAAAATTGAAACAAGAACACAACTTGCTTCTGCAACTCAACCACAACACATAAGGCGTGGGAATAAACGGAATTCAACAAATAACACTATACCTATATATTATACAATTTAGATTTTTGTATCAAGAATTTTTTTATTATCTTTAGTCATTTGTCAGATTTTATACAATCAATAGTATCATCTAATAAGTTAATTCCAAGATCAGATATTTTAATATTAATAGTAATCACCAGTGAAGTTTCACTAATGATGATAAATAAAAGACGCCAACTAGCGTCTTTTATTTACTCTTCCATATTTTGATTTTTCAATAATTCAAATTCCTATCTATGAAATATACTCCTCGTACCATTTAGCTTTTTTAGTTTACACTTTACACTCTTTTTCTTCATCTCACTCTTGTATTTCTTCGTACATACGCTGCTGCTCCTTTTGACACTCCCACGGCTAAAGCCGCAAGTCCTATACCTTGCGGTGTAACGGATGGGATTCTTGAATGACTAAGCATTCGCAGTCCATTTCTGTTTTGAACAGCCTTCAAGATGAGGGTGTGCCATCACCCCTCCTAAGACAGACCATATAGGTTCTTAGGCTGATTGACTATTACCGCCAACCACAGTTGCGTAGCGAATATTCATCGCCCCAACAATATCACGATGTTTCTCAAACCCACATTGGCACTTGTATTTTCTGTCTTGCGCCTTGTTCTTTCCAGAACATTTCGGACATGTTTGACTTGTATAAGAAGGGTTCACATATTCGACCTTTATGCCAACTAATGTCGCTTTGTACTCGATGAATTGTGCTAAACGATGGAATGACCAAGTGTGTAGATTTTTTTCGTTTTTACGGCTTGTTCGTGCCGTCTGTCTAATGTTCGTTAGTTGCTCTAATCGAATGACAGAAATATTATTATCCGTTGCAAAATCAACGATTCCACGACTTACTTTGTGGTCTTGGTCTTGCATCCATCTTTGTTCTTTATCATTAAGTTGACGAAGGGCATTCAGTTTCTTAGCTTCTCCTAATTTCTTGCGAACACTGCGAAACTTACGTTTCATAAATTTGTTTTGCCTACCGTTCCCGAAGAAACGAACTTTATCATCATCTGTGATAGCTACCGCAGGAACTTTGAGACCTAAGTCTACTCCTAAAATCTTTGTTCCCGTTTTTTCGTTTGTAGGAATCGTGACAGATATTTGAGCAATCCATTTAGCAGATTTCTTCATGATACGAAGTGTACCTAACTTGTGCTTCAACAATTCGAAATTGCGATTATATTTGTCGATTAATAAAGCGCGAACCTTTAAACGAGTTGACTTTCCGTTTACGATAAACGGAATTGAAATGTGTGTAAAGTCAAATGAATAGTTTTGGTTATTCCATACACAAACAGGTCTTTTTAGAATCGGAACGATTTTGTATTTACTCTTTTTCACCTTTGTAGAAAACACACTTTTCGCATCTTTAATTGCTTGATTTTTCACCGCACTTGGGATATTGGACTCAATATCCTTTGTACTTTTCTTCGTGCTTTTCTTTGATTCAACCATTTCAGATACAAGAGCATTAATGACTTTTATATACTCGTGGCTACTTTGTTCCAATAGCATGATTTGTTCTTTTGTTGGAAGCAATTTAACTTTAACCGTGATGGTTTGTGGCACAAGTTTCACCCCTCGTTTTTTGATTTTCCACATAATGTTTTATTGTCTCACTTGATACACTTCCAGCAGGACTAAGTGTTGGTGGTGTATTTAAGAACAAGTGAACGTGGTCTTTGTCGCATTCCATTGCAACAATAGAAATATCCAATTCTCCGCATATTTCTTGAACCAACTACTTGATCTGATTTACATTTCCTACAAACAACCCGTCTTGTTACCTTTTCTTTTTGTACTGTCATGTTCAATCATCCTTATAAACTTTAAATTTTAATAAAATAATTATAAAATATATGAACCGCAATAAGATACAGATATTATCAAAATAAGAAAAAGAACCCTAAAAGCCAAGTTCTTTTTCTTATTTTCCAAAGTAAACTTTTTATTATTAGTTTACATTCAGATTACCTAAATCATTAACTTCCCGCCAATCCCCCTGAAATCCTCATTTTATATAACAAAAGTATACATTCGAAACACTACAAATAATATGTATATATTAAGTGTAAAAAATCTACACTTAATAAATTTTAAATGCTCACTACGATTGAGAATTGCATGATCCACAGTTTGTGCAAGCACCATTTGAACCTAATTGCCAACGACCATTAATAGTTGTATTACGTACCATATTTCCATTATTATCAAAAAACCAAAATTGACCTAGTGAACATACCCATCCTTTAGCCACTCTATTAGCATTTGGATCTGAAGCAGGCAGATTTCGATCTCGTAAATATCGGTATTGTATATTTCCTGTATTATTTTTTATAAACCCTGCCCAAATTCCATCTTTATCCGCAAACAACAAATTCCCACCACTTCCTAGGAACCATCCTCCCTTTCTTACACCATTTTGACAAAAAACCCAAACCCCATTAACTAATCCCCAACCATTTGAATTTGAACATATACCTGTAGGTATATCAATACCCCTAATTCTCCAGTTACAAGTAAAAGTATGAGCACATGCACTAGCACCTTGCCAATTAAATATACGATTAATATGAACATGAGGAATTGGAGTACCATCAAATTGTCCTAATTGTGCTAAATTTGCGATAGCATCCCCTGCATTAACTTGTTTTCCAGCACTTACAAGTGGTTGAACATGGACATATTCAGTGACAAATTTATCATTACCTAAAATACCTAAGTAACCTGGTAATGCCCATTGTACAACTCCTGATTCTATAGCATACACAGTTGTATTATTAAAACTAGCACCATTAAATAAAAAATCTCTACCAGGATGAATTGAGCTACACTCTTTAACTTTTTGAATTACTTGTGACGTTTTAAAAGGTAAAAACTGATATTCTTTAAAAGGTACCTGATTATCAATTATATAGTTTGGCGGACAAGGCAAAGCCAATTTTAACCCCCCCCTTTTTAAATTAAAAATAGTCTAGGCATAAATATAATTTATTCACTTCAAATAAATCGGTTAATTCAAAAATGTATTCTCCTCCTTATCTTAAGATCTAAGTGATATTCATCACTTTATAAATCGTAAAATCTTTATTTTTTTATATTAATATTAATAGATTCTACTTTATTAAAAAGTAACGTAAATTGTATAAATACCTAACTTATAAAGGAGATTAGATAAAATGCTCAACAATGAGGTTTATTTACGTGCTGTAGATATATCTGGTAAGTACACTGGATCGATACAAATTGACGGTTTTCAATCAGACACATTATACCTAACAATTCAGTCAAACGGTGTTGTAACAGGAACCATATACGATGGATCGAAACCAGGTCAATTTATTAAATTAGCAATTTTAACTGAAACTTATGATATGAATACAGGAATAATAATACTTAATCAAATTGTAAATCCCCTCTACAATCCCTTTTAATATTTAAAAGGAACATTTCTACACCAATTAAACCAGGCGGTGTAAACCGTTTTTCAGAGATAGTAACTCGCTAATTTAGTTTATGGGAATTGAATGCGATTATACAACCTCTACCACGATTTAAAGATTAGCCATTTAATTAATAAATCCTAACCATTAAATTTTTTATCCTTACTTGCTGCAATCATCTTCTTAACTTCCTGGACTTCTCTAATCGTTTGCATAAGCATCTCATCACGATCTCGATTCCTTTAATATCCAATATTTTTAATTAAAATATTAAGAACATAAGATACATAAACAATTAAATCCTTAATTTCTAACAATTTTTATTTTCTATATTTCAGATCTTTTTCATTATCTTTTATAAAGAATAATAAAAGGATTAATCTATAAAATCATTTTATTAATAATAATCACGAGAATAATATTGAGGATGTTGAGGATGGGGGTGTGCATGATGATGAACACTAGCTGGTTTTTCAAGTGTAGAACCTAAAACATCTGTACCACCAACTATACAACCACCTGCTACTATTTGAGGAAAAACTATTGTAACTATTTCATTTCCTGCAGCATCAAGTTTAACATTATGAATAAAAACACGAGTCCCTGAAGGAATTGTATCTCCTAATATAGGTACGTCACTTAATACAGTAACAAAAGTTCCTATTTTACTTGTAAATTCACGAGGATTATACATATTATCCATATAAGTAGGAGTATATTGATATGGATATAGATTTTGATTTTGATACATAAATCTTCAACCTCCATATTTTCTAATTTATTTAGTACATTTAACTATATATTCATTGGGTAAAAATATGTATAGGTGAAAAACCTATACATATTTTTATTTTTTTCCTTTGCTGGAGATCCGTCCTACACTTTTTATTCCACGGTTCACTTGACCATGAGGGTGTCCCTCATGGTCAAACAACTTTCGCGGCATAAACGCATAGGACTCAGCCATATAAAATTAATTTATTTACCAAATAAACGATTCCAAAATGATTTCTTCTGTTCTGAAGCTGCTATAAGGCGCTTACTATCTTGTATTTCTCTTAATACGTGCATTAATTGAATATCTCTTTGTTCTTCTCTAATTATCCTTTGAGCATCAGTTTCCTATAAAAGTTTACTTTGTTGATCTAATCGTTGAATTAACTCTAAATTAAGTTGTTCTAATCGTTCTATACGTTCTGTTAATGATTTTATGTGTTCTGTATCTGCTACACTATCTATAGCAACAGTTGCTATCTCATTTTCTTCAACACTTGTTATAGCTAGATTTATAGCCTGTTCTAGTGTTACGTTCTTCTTGTTCATAGCTGTTACTAACCGTTCTATAGTTGCTACGTCTGCATGATAAAAAATTCTAGAATTATTATTGCCGCGCTCGAAAGGATACCCGGCTTCCTCTAGGGCAAGGCAATATTTACGCAAAGTACTTGAGCCAATCCCTAAGTTCTTAGCTACCTCAGATCCCCAATAAGTTTGAGCCATATTTTGTCCTCCCTCTATTCTAAGCTGTTCTTCAGTTGCTATATAGTGTTTTCCTTCTTTAAAAAGATAACACCTTCTTTTTTAAATATAAAGATGAGTTTTCAATTATCTTTTAAAATTAACCAGAGTAAAACACAATAACCCAACTACTTTTTTATACAAAATTCTATACAGAATTTTGTACTAATACAGAACATTCATAAGCCTAAAAACCTTAATAAATCTACAATGTATAAAATCCTGTATACAAGATAACGAGACAAAAAAAGAAGAATCCCTGTCAATACAAGGATTCTATCAAAATAGTTGCTACCGATAATGAAACGTTATGGTGCGACAAGAAGTCGCATTCCCACAGGGTAGCTTCTGCTACTAGATTAGATGCAAAGTCTATCTCCATCCGAAACTGCGGACTTGGTAACGGGCTCGTGGGTTGCATGAGGAAATGTGGAAACAGAGAGTCTGTACATGACTCGGAATACCGCTAGGAGAAGACAGGTACGGTGAACGAGAGTGAAGGCTCGTAAGCTTCGTAATCGTTAGCTTGGGATAATGTACAGCTCTACCCAGGTCTTGATAAGAGGAAAGGCATTCTCATAATACTGCCGCGTTGCATCCCGCAACTTATCCGGAGTAAAGAGTCCACCTAACCCTGTCGTATCTGTGGAATGTGAAACTTGGTAAGCCCTATGTCATCTGCGCAAGCAGTAGGATGACTGTAAAGTCAAACGATGTGGCAGAGGGTAAAGGATATAAGAGAAAGCAAAAGCCGCTAGCCGAAAGGAAACAGGAAAGCATAGAAATATGTATAACTGAGCGGATATTGTCGTCCTTACGGACAAACCCATGACAAGCCTGAAAGGGAGCCCACTTCTTATAGGTCTTCAACATGGAAATACATTTGTAAGTTATCTTCTGACGAATAGGAGCGTGCAGTTATGAACACCTCAGAACGAGCGTCGGCGCACGTCTCGTATACAAACTGGAACACAGTGGACTGGAAAGCAGTTCAGATGTATGTGACGAAGTTACGACAAAGAATTTACCGTGCCGAACAGTTACAGCAACAAAGAAAGGTAAGAAAACTTCAACGCTTACTCATGAGAAGCGAAGCAAACTTACTGTTATCAATTAGACGAGTAACACAGCAGAATAAAGGAAAGCGAACAGCAGGTGTTGATGAACATACAGCCTTGAGTCGCAGAGAAAGAAATCTTCTCTATGAGCAACTCAAAAAGTTAAATACGCTACAACACCGACCAAAACCAGCAAAACGTATATACATTGTGAAGAAAAATGGAAAATTGCGACCGTTGGGCATCCCAACTATAAAGGATAGGGTATATCAAAATATAGTGCGAAATGCCCTTGAACCACAGTGGGAAGCCAGATTTGAAGCTATTTCTTACGGGTTTCGTCCTAAGCGAAGTACCCATGATGCCATACGAAGCATTTTCAATAGAATCAACGGGGGCACAAAGAAGAAATGGATATTTGAAGGAGATTTTCAGGGCTGTTTTGATCATCTCAACCATGAGTGGATACTCAAACAAACTTCTTACTTCCCAGGAAGAAAACTATTGAAGCGATGGCTCAAGATGGGATACATGGAGCAAAGCTTTTTCGCGGAAACGCAAGAAGGTACTCCGCAAGGAGGAATTATCTCGCCACTTCTCGCTAACATTGCCCTTCATGGAATGGAAGAAACCTTGGGAATTACTTACAAGAAAAACTATAAAGCTAATGATAGTTATATTATGAATCCTGCTTGCAAATTTACCCTTATTCGTTACGCAGATGATTTTGTGGTCTTAACGGAGACAAAAGAACAAGCACTCTCTGTATATATGAGACTTCGTCCCTACTTAAAGGACAGGGGATTGGAATTAAGCCCTGAAAAGACGAAGGTTACACATATTGAGGAAGGATTTGAGTTCCTAGGATTCTTGATTCGGCAGTACCAAACTGAACAGGGGAATAAACTGTTCATCAAACCAAGTAAGGGCAGTAGACAGAAAGTGAAGAAGAAAATTGGAGATACTTTACGTGTCATGAGGGGTCAACCCATCGGAGAAATCATCCGAGTGCTTAATCCTATTATCAGAGGATACGGGCAATACTGGAAACATGTCGTTTCTAAGAAAATCTTTGGTACAATGGATAGCTATATCTATTGGAGAATCGGCAAACATCTTCGACAGCTCCATCCAAAGAAGTCGTGGAAATGGATATATGCAAGATATTACAGGCATCCACATCATGGTGGAAATGCTTGGACACCAACCTGCCCGAAAACAAATATCCAACTCTTACATATGTCATGGATTAAGATTGAGAGACACAACATGGTGAAATTCAAAAATAGTCCTGATGACCCAACATTGAAAGAATACTGGGAAAAAAGAGACCGTAAGGTATTTGATACGGAAAACACGATGGCTAGAATGAAGCTGGCTAGAAAACAAGGTTACCGCTGCGCTATCTGCAAAACTCCACTACAAAACGGGGAAAAGGTAGTCGTAAAAGACATGCCTGTTCCGCAACACCTCATATTGTCTAATTTAAACTTAAAATTAGTTCACTTACCTTGCCTATACTAAAGGGACTGAAATCGGATAAAAAGAAGGCTTGAGCCGTATGATGGGAAACTGTCACGTACGGTTCTGAGGGGAGTTGGAGGCAGCGATGCCCCCCGCTTACCCGACTAAATAAGCTGTCCATATGG
>NZ_JBQENW010000043.1:0-23087 GCF_052044835.1 Bacillus sp. 22475
ACAATTAGATGCAGAATTAAAAGAACAGCTAGAAAATATGAAGCAAGATGAGAAGAAAATCGAGGATAGCTTTTATAAAAATCTAGAGTTTGGCACAGGTGGTATGCGTGGTGAACTTGGTGCTGGTACGAACCGTTTAAACGTATATACAGTTCGTAAAGCAACAAAAGGATTAGCAAGCTTTATTGAAAAGTTAGGTGAGGAAGCGAAAAAACGAGGTGTTGTTGTAGCCTATGATTCTCGTCATAAATCACCTGAGTTCGCAATGGAGGTTGCTGCTACACTTGGTGCACGTGGTATCACAACATATGTGTTTGAAAGCTTACGTCCAACGCCAGTACTTTCTTTCGCAGTTCGTCATTTACATACAGTAAGTGGAATCGTTCTTACGGCAAGCCATAATCCGCCTGAATATAACGGATATAAAGTATACGGTGAAGATGGTGGACAGTTGCCTCCAAAAGAGGCCGATGAGTTAATTAGTTACGTAAACGCAGTAGAAGATGAATTAACAGTTGAAGTCGCTGATGTAGAGCAATTAAAAGCTGACGGTTTATTACATATTATTGGACAAGAAGTAGATGATGCATATGCTGCAGAATTGAACAATGTCATCATTAATAAAGAAATGGTACAAAAGGTTGGTAAAGACTTAAAAATCGTCTTTACACCATTACACGGAACATCAAATATTTCTGTACGCCGTGGTTTAAAAGAAGTTGGATTTACAGATGTAACAGTTGTAAAAGAGCAAGAGTTACCAGATCCAAACTTCTCTACAGTAAAATCACCGAACCCAGAAGAGCACGCAGCGTTTGAGTATGCAATTCGTGACGGTGAAAAGGTAGGCGCAGATGTATTAATCGCAACTGATCCTGACGCAGATCGTCTAGGTGTAGCGGTGCGCAATCATAATGGTGAGTTCCAAGTATTAACAGGAAACCAAACAGGTGCATTAATGCTTGATTACTTACTATCTCAAAAGAAAGAAAACGGAACGCTTCCGGAAAACGGTTTCGTATTAAAAACAATCGTAACGTCTGAGATTGGTCGTACAATTGCAAAAGCATACGGTTTAGATACAATTGATACGTTAACTGGATTTAAATTTATCGGTGAGAAAATTAGACAGTATGAAGAAAGCGGACAATATGAATTCCAATTCGGTTATGAGGAAAGCTATGGTTATTTAATCCGCCCATTCTGCCGTGATAAAGATGCAGTACAATCTGTCCTATTTGCATGTGAAGTAGCTGCATACTACAAATCACAAGGGAAAACGTTATATGACGGTCTATTAGAAGTATTTGAGAAATACGGATTCTTCCGTGAAGACCTTGTATCGTTAACGTTAAAAGGAAAAGATGGAGCGGAACAAATCCAAGAGATGATGGCGACGTTCCGTGAGAATCCTCCGAAAGAAGTAGCGGGCTTAACAGTCGTAGCAGTGGAAGACTATAAAGCAAGCATCGTTACGTCTTTACAAGATGGACATAAAGAAGAGATTCACTTACCGAAATCAAATGTGTTAAAATATCAATTAGAGGATGGTTCATGGTTCTGCCTACGTCCATCTGGAACTGAACCGAAGATTAAGTTCTACTTCGGTGTACAAGATAGTTCTTTACAAAATAGTGAACAAAAGTTACTTACTATTAAAGAAGACATTATGAATCGTTTATAATACAAAGTAATTTTAAGTAGTAAGGAACAAAAGGGAGCGAAATCTCCCTTTTGTTTTATGTAGGAAATAATTGCTATTAATTCCGACAGGAGAGAGGGTATTTTGTGATGAAAAAAGTAAGAAAAGCGATAATCCCAGCAGCTGGATTAGGAACACGTTTTTTACCAGCAACGAAAGCAATGCCGAAAGAAATGTTACCGATAGTAGATAAACCAACGATCCAGTATATTGTAGAAGAAGCAGTGAAATCGGGCATCGAAGATATTATTATCGTTACTGGTAAAACAAAGCGTTCTATCGAAGATCATTTCGATAACGCATTTGAACTAGAGCAAAACTTATTAGAGAAGAAAAAATATGAGTTACTTGAAAAAGTACAAGCTTCTTCAAAAATGGTAGATATTCATTACATTCGTCAAAAAGAGCCAAAAGGGTTAGGGCATGCTGTTTGGTGCGCGCGTAAATTCATTGGTGATGAGCCGTTTGCAGTGTTACTAGGTGATGATATTGTCCAAGCTGAGAAACCATGTTTACGTCAATTAATGGATGAGTATGAAAAGACACTTTCTTCTGTTATTGGTGTACAAACTGTTCCAGAAACAGAAACACACCGTTACGGAATTATCGATCCATTAGAACAAGAAGGTCGTCGTTACCAAGTTCGCAATTTCGTTGAGAAACCAGCACAAGGTACAGCACCTTCAAACTTAGCAATTATGGGACGTTACATTTTAACGCCTGAAATCTTTATGTTCTTAGAACAGCAACATGTCGGTGCTGGTGGTGAAATTCAATTAACAGATGCAATCCAAAGCTTAAATGAAATTCAACGTGTATTTGCTTACGATTTCGAAGGAAAGCGCTACGACGTAGGTGAAAAGCTAGGATTTGTTCAAACGACAATTGAAATGGCCCTGCAACACCCAGAATTACGTGATGACATGGTTGCGATGATGAAGAAAATTTTAGAAGAACAAGCGAATCAAGAGTCTTAATTTATAGGTAAAGTCCCTTTTGGATGTACAGTAGAGATATGTAATTTACTGTGCAATCTAAAGGGGACTTTTTATGAAAAAAAGACACTCTAGAGAGTGTGTCTTTAATTAGAACTTAAGTTTTTATCGGTCGGCTTCAATTCATTAGCTTTTGATTTAATTTCATTAGAAATAGCGATATTAATATTTCCGGCAGATTTTTTGTATTCTTGAATTAATGTATTAACATTTTGATTAAATGTAATTAAACTACCGCTTGGAGATTGAGATTGTTCATTAAGTGCAGTCACAATACCATACATTTTTTTATATTCTTCATAGGTTTCTTTGTACTTACTTGGCTGTTCTTTTGCAGCCTCAGAGACCAACCTTAAATCTCTTCCCATGCCGTTATAAAATACATCTACAGCTACAACCATATGATCAATTTCTTTTTTCTTAGATCTAAGAGCAGTATTGAAATCACTTCGGTTATTTATTGCGTTTGACCATGTAGTTGAATACTCGGACAATACATATGATGCAGAGTATTCGAAAGTTTCTATGGTGTTATAAAAAGATGCTGCAGCCTTTAAGTAATCAGCTTCTTTTTTCTTTTGAACTTGAATAGCCTGATATTCTCCCTCTATATTCGTTAATTTTGATATAGTGAAAAGTAAAATAAGGATTGATATAACTGATGTAAGAAATAGTATTATAGATGTTATAAAAACTTTTTTTGCTGCTACTTTTCGTATTTTCTTAATTAATCCGATGATAATAAAGATTACAGCCGCGCATAAACTAATTATAGTAAGAAATAGCAAGAAGAATGCTATACCGTTTCCAAGCATATAGTTCATTCCTAACTCGCTGTTTCCATATAATGTATAACTTCTGTATATACATAGCATGAAAAGTAAAGATAGTACGCCTACACCTATTTTAATAAGTGTATTTTTTGATAGTTTCACTGACTTTCCTCCAGAACATTGTTTTAATTAAATGTGCAAAATATAAGATTTTCTGGACTATCATAACAAAATTTATTTTTAATATGTGTCGTATATTGTCGAAAATAAAAAATGAGTTATTTCAGTATACTGAAATAACTCATTTTTTTATTATGAAATCGTCGAATGAGAATGCTGATAAGCAGAACGACGCACAGCATAGTATATGCGAGGGGCGATAATAGCACCGATAATTGTAAATGCAATATCTTTTACTGCAAACCACATCATAATCATCCAAGCAGCTTTATAGCTCATATTACCGCCCATAAAGAGATTGACTGCCCCGTACATGTAAGTAGTACCGATTATATAAGTTAAAATAATTCCTGTGAAAGAGGCAATCGCAAATGTAATGAATGTTGGTCTTTCTTTTTGTTCTACTAGTTTCCCCGATACGTAAGCAACGATAATAAATGCGATAATAAAACCACCAGTAGGATCTAAAAGTGCTCCAAATCCAGCTTTGAAGTTAGCGAAGATTGGTGCGCCGGCTAAGCCAACGAGCATATATACAGTCATGGATAAGGCACCAAGTCTACTTCCAAGAAGAAGCCCTGCTAAAATTGCGAAAAATGGTTGCATAGATAATGGGATGCCTGCTACTTGTAAGAAAGGTGCCCAAGATACAATATTTGCACCGATGGCCATAAGAGCAACGAACATGGCAGCTAATGCTAAATCTAAAACATGAAATCTTCTCATAATGTTAACCTCCTGTTGTTTTTGGGTTAACATTATCGTAGCGAAAATATTTACTTGTTGTCAATCAAAATATTTTGATAAGAAGGCTTTAAATAGTCTCTTAGCAACGTATATGGAATACGAAATTGTGGAATTCCACTTGAATAGGGAGCAATCTCATATAAAGGGAAATAAATGACGAGATTGTCTGGCTCTAAAAAGAAGTGAAACTTTTTCGTGCTCATTACCTTTTCAGTTGCATCGGGAAAATAAATGCTTTCATTTTGTTTAATTTGTCTTACAATCTCTGCACGGATTACTTCTTTATACTTATCTTTTTGTTGAAATAAATCGTCTAAATGCAGCACCTTTTTTTCGTTTAAATCAAATGTATTTGCCTTCCACGTATAAAGACCGTGTGCTCCGCCAGTATATTGATAGTAATTCACATATAGGCTAAGAAAAGGTGGTTTGTTTAAAGAGACTTTATAATCAACATTTGCTACGTACGGATGAAATGGTGTACTAGATCCTTCTGTCTCTTTATAATATTTTTTTGCTTCTTTTTCTAATTTGTTTTTAAATTTGTCAGTGGATTTTTTGTAGTATAAATTGAGTTTATTTTGAAATTTAGAATCAGAAAAGTTGTGAAAAGAAGGCCTATTTATTTGATATTCTATATAAGGTTTCTTACCTTTTTGCGTTACAGTCTTAACATCGATTGTCAGGTTAGATGCTTTGGCTGTTATTGCACAATTTGGTACAATAGTCAGCAAGGAGAACATAAGCAGTAATATACAAAATTTCTGTTTCATTTAGGTGAAGCCTCCTTATATAAGTGTTATAAGTAGTTTGAAAATAAATAGGTAAAATTATACATTTAATTAAAGTAAGAGAAGGGGGAAGCGATATGGCAAAAACTTTAATGGATTCACTTGGAATTGAGTTGTTAGAGATGACAGAAGATAAGGTGGTTGCTACGATGCCTGTTGATGAGCGTACGCATCAACCGTTTGGATTTTTACATGGAGGTGCATCGGTTGCATTAGCGGAAACAGTGGCAAGTGTTGGTTCATATAATTTAATTGATCAAGAAAAATGTATTTGTTTCGGATTAGAAATTAATGCAAACCACATTCGCTCAAAGAAAGATGGAATTGTAACAGCGATCGGAACACCGATACATAGAGGACAATCGACAATGGTTTGGGATGTTCGTATTATTGATGAAAATGATGATTTACTATGTATATCAAGATGTACAGTAGCAATTAAAGAAAAACGTGAAAAGTAAAAAAGAGGCGCTCTTATGAGCAGCCTCTTTTTCTTATAATTAGAACTGGATTTTCTTCTCTAAGAAACTTTTTAGTTCGCTAATTGGCATACGAACTTGTTCCATTGTGTCACGGTCACGTACTGTAACAGCTTTGTCTTCAACTGAGTCGAAGTCGTATGTGATACAGAATGGTGTACCGATTTCGTCTTGACGACGGTAACGTTTACCGATAGAACCAGTTTCATCAAAGTCTACCATGAAGTCTTTAGCTAATTCTGCGAATACTTCAGTAGCACCTTCAGATAGCTTTTTAGATAATGGTAAGATAGCTGCTTTGTATGGTGCTAAAGCAGGGTGGAAACGAAGAACTGTACGAGAATCGTTTTCTAATTGCTCTTCTTCATATGCATCACATAAGAATGCTAATGTTACGCGGTCTGCGCCTAAAGATGGCTCGATGCAGTATGGTACGTAACGCTCATTCGTTTGTGGATCGATATAGTTAAAGTCTTCGTTTGAGTGTTCCATGTGACGTTTTAAGTCGAAGTCTGTACGAGATGCAACGCCCCAAAGTTCGCCCCAACCGAATGGGAATTTGAATTCGATGTCAGTTGTTGCATTACTGTAGTGAGATAACTCTTCTTCACCGTGGTCACGAAGACGCATGCTCTCTTCAGTCATACCAAGTGAAAGTAACCAGTTTTTACAAGTTTCACGCCAGAATGCGAACCACTCTAAATCTTCACCAGGCTTACAGAAGAATTCAAGTTCCATTTGTTCGAATTCACGTGTACGGAATGTGAAGTTACCAGGCGTGATTTCATTACGGAAACTCTTACCGATTTGGCCAATACCAAATGGAAGCTTTTTACGCATAGAGCGTTGAACGTTTTTGAAGTTTACGAAAATACCTTGTGCTGTTTCAGGACGAAGGAAGATTTCGTTTGTGCTAGACTCTGTAACACCTTGGAATGTTTTGAACATTAAGTTGAACTGACGGATTTCAGTGAATTCTTCACTACCGCAATCAGGACATTTTACTTCATGTTCTTTCATTAAGTCAGCCATTTGGTCGAAAGTAAGACCATCAACAACCATTTCGATGCCTTTTGCATCTAAAGCATCCTCAATTAATTTGTCAGCACGGTGACGAGCTTTACATTTTTTACAGTCGATCATTGGATCGTTGAAGTTACCAACGTGACCAGAAGCAATCCAAGTTTTAGGGTTCATTAAAATAGCTGCGTCTAAACCAACGTTGTGTGGAGATTCTTGAATGAATTTTTTCCACCAAGCTTTTTTAACGTTATTTTTTAATTCGATTCCAAGTGGACCGTAATCCCAAGTGTTTGCAAGACCACCGTAAATTTCAGAACCAGGGAAAACAAAACCGCGATGTTTCGCTAAGTTTACAACTTGTTCCATTGAATACATAAGAAAATCCTCCTTTTGAAAGTTAACGTATTGGCGATGACATACTCTGATACTTTGGAAACGAGCAGTATAGCTAAAAAGAACATAAAAAAACGCTCATCCCAAGGCTTATTTGCCTAGGGACGAGCGTTTGCCCGCGGTTCCACCCTAGTTGATACACAAAAGGTGCATCCACTTTATCATGTATTGCTCGGGACTGCCGTTTCCTTGCGGCTTCAGGCTTTCACTATCCCTGAATCGCTTTTTATGCAAGTACTTATAAGTCCGTCATCGCTACTTATATTAGTAATAATGAACATATTCTAACACGTTCTTTTTTAAATCTCAATAGAGGAACGCGTCTATCTATGATAGAGTCTCGCCTATTTTTTCATTATTTATTCCGTAATTTTCTTTAATATGCTTAATTGCTTCACGCTTACTTAATGGAGCGAGCTCGTTGTTTTGCACGTATTCCCAAACTACATCCGGATTTGTTTTTGCATATTCACGAAGGACCCAGCCAATCGCTTTTTGAATGAAAAATTCTTTTGAAGAATGTAGTTGTCCAATAATCCAGAAAAGAAGTTCTTCATCCATCTTTTGTTTATATTTCAGTTGGAATAAAATAGCGGCGCGTTGTAACCATATGTTATCTGATGCAATCCATTTTGGAATATAAGCAGAAATCAATTCTGGGTGTTTTAAAAAGATAGTACCTAAGAATGTAGGGACGATGCTATCGACAGAGTCCCACCAAGATTTTGTGACAATAAGTTCTTCTAAGAAGGGGATATGAGTTTCGTTTATATGCTTTTTATATTTTTGCATAATATCAAGTGCGGCCGCTTGGAATTCACGTTCTGGTAAGTCCCAAAGCTCACGTACGATAATTTGGAAGTCTTTTTTATCTGGGAGAGTATGTATTTGAATGATGTCTTTTAATAATTGGCGTCTTTCCGGTGTTTGAATACCTAGAAATGGGAAGTGATTTTTCATATAACGAGCCATAGGTTCTGCTTTTTCAGGATTTTTATGAGCTGTGAAATGCTCTTGTAATGCTTTTACAAATGGATGCATAAGTGTTTCTCCTCTCTTATTCTCTTTCTTCTCTTATTATACAAAGAGTTTGGATAAATTTTAAAACATAACTTGCAATGTAATGAAATATGTTGAAAGTAGAGAGGAGAGGATAAGATGGAGGATCAAGGCGTACTAGCAGGTTTCTTTGCTCTTAGTTTTGCGTTTATTCTTGTTATATTGATTTGGGCAATTATTTCATATTTGTTAACGGCTTTTGCACTTTATTCGATGGCGAAAAATGATGGTGCAACGGACGGGGTGCTTGCGTTTATTCCGTTTTTGAATAGTAAGACGTGGGGTGACTTAGCGAAAGATAAATTACCAGATTTTTTGAAAGAAGAAGCAGGGTGGAAAGTATTCGGTATATATGTTGCATGTTTCATTTTTAATTTCGTACCTATTATAAGTTTACTAGCAACAGCTGTATCGATTGTATTGTCTATTTATCTTATCTATGCTATTTTAGACAGATATGGAACGAACTCTATATTATTTACGATTATTCATGTAATCACATTTTCGGTGTTCTTACCGATTCATTTATTTATTATTCGAAATGAACCGGTGAGATATAAAGAGTAGATTTTTCGTTTTTGTTGATAAGTCGATATATTTTAGATATAAGTAAAAAAGCGCCCTGATTATCAGAGCGCTTTTTTTACTACATAAGGTAGCGTAAATAAATATAAATGTGAGAAATGATTAATGAAACGATCATAATTGGGAAACCAACTTTTAGGAATTCCATGTAACTAAATTTATGTCCTTCGCGACTCGCAATACCTGCAACGATTACGTTAGCAGAAGCTCCGATTAATGTTCCGTTTCCACCGAGACAAGCACCTAGTGCTAATGCCCACCATAATACATCGATTTGTGCGTCAGATGGTGATAAGCCTAGCCCAACTGCCATATCGTTAATAAGTGGAATCATTGTTGCGACGAATGGGATGTTATCAATTGTTGCAGAGGCAATACCAGATACCCATAAAATAAGGATGGATGCGTAAGAAATATCTCCGCCTGTTATACCAATTACTTTTTGAGCTAACATTTTGATAAGACCGATATCGATAAGTCCTCCAACAAGTACGAATAGCCCTGCGAAGAAGAAGATTGTTACCCACTCTACGCTTGCAAATACTTCTTCAATTTCATGCTCTTTCACACCAATTAACATAAGTACAGTAGCACCAGTTAAGGCAATGATAGCCGCATCAATATGGAAAATAGAATGAGTCATGAAACCTACAATCGTAAGTCCAAGCACCGTTAAAGATTTTTTCATTAATACTGGATCTTTAATGTATTGTTTTTCATCTAAGCTCATTAATTTTTTAACCTGTACAGGATCGGCAATTAATTGTTTACGGTACATGAAGTAAAGTATTGTTGCTGTAACTCCAATAATAATAATTACGATTGGTGCTAGATTCAATAGGAAAGCATTGAAGTCTAAATGCTTATTGGCAGAACCAATCATAATGTTAGGTGGATCACCAATTAATGTTGCCGTTCCCCCAATGTTTGAAAAAATAATTTCAGAAAGTAAATATGGAACAGGATTTACTTGCAGTATGCGCGTAATAGATAAAGTAACTGGAACAACAAGAAGTACAGTTGTAACGTTATCTAAAAATGCGGAGCCAAGCGCGGTAAGTAGGGAAAGGGAAATTAAAATTTTAATTGGATTTCCTTGTGCCCCTTTTGCTGCTTTAATGGCAACGTATTGGAAAACACCTGATTTACTCGTAATGTTCACCAAAATCATCATACCGATGAGTAGCGTAATCGTTCCCCATTCAATATGTTTCGTAAAGGCGTTATGTAAATCGACGACCCCCACAATTACCATGAATGCTGCACCAAGAAGTGCGATGACAGCGCGATTAATTTTTTCAGAAATAATAATGGCATATGTAATTAAAAAGACTGCGATAGCAAAATAATACTGCCAGTTAGCGAGTTCTTGCGTTGTTTCGTGCAAAAATCTCATCTCCTTTCATTCATTTTTCTTAGTGTGTCAAATATTAACTAGATGAAACACACATAACGTCATTATAAAGTAGAAAAACTGCGGATGTAAATGAAAGGAGGGATTTTGTCATATTTTCTGCATAGGTCATTTTTTCTTATTTTTTAAAATATTTGTGGGCATTTGACATATATATAAGATACATCCAATCTGAATATTTAAAATGGAATTAGCATTCGAGCTTGTTCGTGTAGGAGTGTCAAATAGAAAGGAATGATAAAAATGATAAGGAAGGGATCGTATGGATGAACAACGATTTTTATTTTTAGACTTTGAGTTTACGATGCCCCAGCATAGAAAGAAACCGAAAGGATTTTTTCCGGAAATTATTGAGGTAGGACTCGTTTCAGTTGCTGGCTGTAAGGTGGAAGATACGTATTCATCACATGTCAGACCGAAAACATTTCCCTCTTTAACGGATCGATGTAAGAAGTTTTTAGGAATAAAACAAGAAGTCGTGGATAAAGGGATTTCATTTCCTGAACTCGTTAAGAAGCTTGCGGAATACGAAACGAAATGTAAACCGACAATTGTAACGTGGGGAAATATGGATATGAAAGTGCTGAAGCATAATTGTGAAATGGCAGGGATAGCTTTTCCATTCTTCGGACAGTGTCGTGATTTATCGCTTGAGTATAAGAAGTTTTTTGGAGAAAGAAATCAAACAGGATTATGGAAAGCAATTGAGGCGTACGGAAAAGTAGGGACAGGGAAGCATCATTGTGCGCTTGATGATGCGATGACGACGTACAATATTTTTAAACTAGTAGAAAAAGATAAAGAGTATTTAGTAAAACCAGCACCTCCAACATTAGGAGAACTCGTTGATTTTTCAAAAGTGTTAAAGAAAGTGAGCACACAGTAACGACCAAATTGCACATTATGTAATTTGGTCGTTTTGTTTTTTACAGTTTGTAGTCTTTCTTTAACTGTTCTAATGTTTCTAGACTACGCTCTGCAAAAGGTGAATCATCTTCAGAAAATGAATTCATTTGGGTTTCTAATGCTAATTTTAGTGACTCGGTATAATCCGGAATTTCTCCTTCATATTTTTTCACCATTTGCTCTGGAATGTTCGTCTGTTCACGGAAAGCTAAAGCGCGTCTTTCATGGAAAAATGGTACGTCAGCTTGTTTTACGTTATGTAAGTCACCTTGCACCGGATGTTTTAAAACAGCTAATACTTTTACGACGTAACTGCCAGGGCGGCTATTTGTAACTTCGCCGATGTATTTGCCAGTTTTATAAATCCCAGTAACGATTTCACCAATTTTAAATGTTTCTCTCATATTTTTCACCTCAAGTTTATAGTAAGGAAAGTAGGAGAAGGAGTCAAAGAAATCATTTGCTTTCAGAACGCCCCTTGAGAATATGGATAGGTTCCACTATAATTTAAAGTGATATAACAGAAAATTCTGATGTTTTATAAATCCTATAATAAGGAGTGTTCTATATGATGCCTTTATATTTTCCGGAAGATAAAACAGAATATATTATTCCAGGGATTGTTTGCGTGCTATTTATCATTGGTGCCGTTGCTACGTGGCGTATGTTCATTCGTGTATCAAAACGCGAAGCGGAGCGATTACAGAAAGTTGAAGAAAAACTTTTAGCGGAAAAGAAACAGTAACTCATTTTTGTATGTTTCCCTCTATGCTCGGACAATCTAAGGGCAGAATATATTTTGGAGGGAACAGAATGAAGAAACGGCTTTTTTTTAGTTGTTGTTTATTATTTCTGATGGCAGGTTGTGACCAAGGAAAGCCGAAAGAAATTGAAGTGAAATTACATAATGCTTCAGGTGATGAAGTAGGGACGGCGAAAGTAGTTCAGCAAACAAGTGGAGTGAAAATTACGATTAAAGGAGAAGGTTTCACGCCGGGACCACACGGACTACATGTACATGAAATCGGAGAGTGTAAGGCACCTCGTTTTGAATCAGCCGGGAATCATTTTAATCCTGATGATAAAAAACATGGTCTTCTTAATCCGAAGGGTGCAGAAAACGGTGATTTACCGAACGTAGTTGCAGATGGTTCTGGAAAGATTAAAGCGGAAATCGATGCACCTCACATCACACTTGAAGAAGGAAAAACGACGATTCATAGAAAAGATGGAGCGTCTATTATTATTACAGAAAATCCTGATGATGGTATGACTCAACCGACAGGTAAATCAGGAGATCGAATTGCTTGTGGCGTAATTGTAAAAAAAGCATCGGATATGAAGAAAAAGTAAAAGCTACCGTGCTGGTAGCTTTTTTTGTGTAGTATAAGTGAAAATATATCAGCGATTATTGGAATATATCGACTTACCGACAAAATATGACAAAGGATTCTGTCCAAAAATGATTAGGGGACAGACTCCTCTATTATTATGAAAATGTATGACGCAGTCTGTTCAAAATTTCTTCTAAAACAGATCGTGGACAGCCGATGTTAATTCGAATATGTTCTTCGCCACCTAACCCGTATTTCTCACCAGGTTCAACGATGATTTTTCCTTTTTCCTCAAGTAATGCAGTACGCTCGTTTTGAGAAAGCTTTAGACGAGAACAATCAATCCATAATAAAAAGCTACCTTCGGGCTTCGTTACGGAAAGAGCAGGTATGTGAGTTTTAATATATTCACAAGCAAATTGAGCATTATCTTCTATATATAATCGAATTTCGTTTAACCAATCATTACATTCTGTATAGGCACTTTGCATCGCTGTATAAGCGAAGATATTTAACCCGTGGAATCCTTGTCTATACTGGATAGCTGTAAAGGCGTGACGGAGTTTTTCGTTTGGAATGATAATAATCGATGCTTGTAATCCAGCGATATTAAATGTTTTACTTGGAGCCATACAAGTGATAGTGCGCTCTGCTAATTCTTCAGATAAGGAAGCGAACGGCGTATGTGTATGGTCTGCATAAATGATATCGGAATGAATTTCATCCGCGACAACGATTACGTTATATTTAGTACATAACGATCCGAGCTGCACAAGTTCCTCTTTCGTCCAAACGCGTCCGATTGGGTTATGAGGGCTACAAAGAAGCATGAGTTTGACGCCTTGCTGAAACTGCTTTTCTAAATGCTCGAAGTCTATCACATATGTATCATTTTGTTTCTGTAATGGACTCACGCATAACTCTCTGTTGTTTGTTGTGACCATTTCGAAAAATGGAGGATAAATAGGTGGTTGTACGAGAACGGATTCGTTTTCTTTTGTGAAAGCCTGTATGCTCGTACTAAGAGCTGGAACGATCCCCGCACTAAAAACGATCCATTCTTTTTGAATGTCCCAGTTGTATTGTTTTTTTGTCCAGTTACAAATAATATCCCCAATATTTTCGGGAGGAAGTGTATAGCCAAAAATCGGATGTTCGATCCGTTGTTTTAAGGCAGTTTGAATTGGTTTTGGTACTTCAAAATCCATATCAGCAATCCAAGCGTGGAGAAGTTCTTCGTTTTTATAAGTATCCCATTTTGTGCTATGTGTTCCACGCCGATTTACTGTTTTATGAAATAGTTGCATACGTTTGCCCCCTTATTCTGTAAAACCGTTAAGTTATGAAAGTTCTCTCTCTTCTTATAGAATAGCTGATGTGATAGGATAAAGAAAAGTATTAAAAAGTGAAAAGGCGGGAAGCGAATGGGTACATATGAAAAGATGATAGAGGTTGTGAAGAATTGGGATCCGTTTCAAATGGGACCGGAGTTTTATGAAACAGAAGCGAGCGATGTTGTGAACGTCATAAGTGTGTTTGATGATCCAAAATACATCGCAAAGAAGATTCAACATATATACTTTATGTCTTTTGAGGAAGTACCTGCGCTTGAAAAATGTGAGAAATTAGCTATGGAATTACTTGTAATAAAAGAAGGCGGAAGCTGTTCATTGTAGGCTGTCGGAATTTCCGACGGCCTTTTTTATATTATCCCGCTATTTGCCGGGCAGTAAGACCCCCACCTCAAAATTCAGCAGAAGCAAAGAAGTTAGGTGGGGCTAATTAAAGTTTCACTTTATTGCGCAGAAAAAGCGATAATTTCTTCATAAACATGTTCAGGCTTTTCTTCAGGTAGTAAATGTCCTGTATTTTCGTAAGAAATAAATTTTGAATTCGGTAAATCTTTGTGTAGACGATGACCTACATGTACAGGGACGACGCGGTCTTTTTCACCCCAAATGAGTAGTGTAGGTGTTTCGATTTTTTGTAATTCAGTTGAAGATAAGTCGCCTTCACGGTCTCGTATCATGCGAGTTAAAGCGGGAAATATACGGTCGTCATAAAAAGGAGCGGAGTAACCTTTTTTCATTTCATCGTCAATTAATGAGTGATCATGAACGACATTCATTAAGTTATGAACAATACCGCGTCTAATAATCCAGTTCTTTACGTATAAATGAAAGAACGGTAAATAAGAAGAGTATAGTAAAGGTAAGGTTGCGCGTGCTAAATAGCTAGAGCTGCATAGTAAAATCGTTTTTGAAATGAGTTCAGGACGTATACGGTTTACATAGAGAGAAATTTGCCCACCCATAGAGTGCCCAACTAATACAATGTTTGAGAGAGATAAGTGCTCAATTAAATCAATAATAATCGTTGCTAAATTGTGATAAGAATACTTAAACAGATGAGACTTATCACTTTTTCCGAACGGTGGTAAATCAAGAGCAATCACTGTTCCTACTTTCGATAGTAAGGGAATGAGGCGGCGGTAACTGAATGAGGAAGATAAAAAGCCGTGAACGAGTACGAAAGTAGGACATTCTGTTTTGTTATCGTGTTCATACAATTCGTAATGAATAGTAGTGCCGCGAGTGGAAAAAGTGAAATAAGGACAAGTATATTCGTGATTCATTTTTTGTCACTCCATTGATTTTTGTTCATATCATCTCCAAGGAAGAAGAAAATATGTTAACAAAAAAAGGCAAGATGACGATGTCATCTTGCCTTTCGCTTATTCAGTATTACCCTCGAACAATATTAGGCGGTGTTTTTCCTTGTAACCCTGCAACTAAATTTTCAGCGGCGGTCATGGCCATTTGCTGACGAGTTTTTAATGTTGCAGATCCGATGTGCGGTAAAGTCACAACATTTTGTAATGATAAGAGCGGATTATCTTTTTGAATCGGCTCTTGTGTAAAAGTATCGATGCCTGCTGCAAAGATTTTCTTTTCTGTTAACGCATGGATTAACGCTACTTCATCTACTGTTTTTCCGCGAGAAGCATTAATAAAGATTGCTGTTTCTTTCATTAATGAAAATTCCTTTTCTCCGATAAGGTGATATGTTTCATCTGTTAATGGAGTGAGAAGGATAATAAAGTCAGACTGTTTTAGTAGCGTCTGTAAATCGCAATATGTAGCATCGAATTTTTGTTCAGCTTCTTCTTTACGACGACGGTTATAGTAAAGAACATTCATATCAAATCCGAATTTTGCTCGTTTTGCAACAGCTTCTCCAATTCGTCCCATTCCGATAATACCGATTGTACTGTGGTGTACATCTAGTCCGAAGTGCTCTTTTCCGATTTCAGCGTTCCATTCACCATTTTTTACATAAGAATCGAGTTCGCAAACACGGCGCCCAGCAGATAACATAAGGGCGAAAACGAGATCAGCTACTGTATCATCTAATACGTATGGGGTATTCGTTCCGATAACATTTCGGTTTTTCATCGCTTGTAAATCAAAATTATCGTAACCGACAGAAATGTTGCTCACTACTTTTAAGTTAGGAGCCACTGTCAGTAATTCTTCATTAATAGCAGATCCGAAATTTAATAACCCATCTTTATCTTGTATTTTCTCTAATAGAACATCACGAGGTACTTTCTCATTTTGATCCCATTTTTCATAATCACAGTGTTCTGATAAATAGTTTTCTACAAATGTTGGAACTGGTTCAGCAATATAAACTTTTGGTTTCACGGTTCCATCCCCTTTCGCTTTATCCCGCATTTTTCCGCTGATTAAAGTTTCACTTTATTTTGACATAATTCAATAGAAAAATCTTCTTTTCAAACTGGAAAGGGTATTTGTATAATTTAAACACAAACGAAAAGGAAGGATGATTTATATGGTAACAGAAAAAGAATTAGAATTATTAGCTTGTCTTGAAAAGAGTAGTCGATTATCTGTAGATACATTAGCGAAGCTGTTAAATATAGAGGTAAAAGAAGTAAAGAAGATGGTTGCGAGATTAGAAAATGAAAAGATTATTGTGGATTATGTAACACATATTGATTGGACGAAGGTGAAAGAACATACAGGTTTAACGGCAATGATCGATGTGAAAGTTACGCCAAAGCATGGCGTTGGGTTTGATGCGGTTGCTGAACAAATTTATCGTTATTCAGAAGTGAAATCCGTTTATTTAATGTCAGGGACATATGATCTTTCTATTACATTAGAAGGGAAAACGATGGGGGAAGTAGCGATGTTTGTTTCTGAGAAATTAGCAACAATTGAATCTGTTGTTTCTACAACTACTCATTTCATTTTGAAGAAGTATAAACATGAGGGCGTTATTTATGAAAAAGACGATGATGATAAGCGAATTGTGGTGACACCATGAAGCAATTTGAACTATCTAGATCAGCAGAATCTTTAAAACCATCTGGTATTCGAAAATTTTTTGATTTAGCAGCAAATATGAAAGGTGTTATTTCCCTCGGGGTCGGAGAGCCGGATTTTGTTACACCTTGGAATGTAAGGCAAGCATGTATTCGTTCTTTGGAACAAGGGTATACGTCATATACAGCAAATGCAGGATTATTGGAGCTCCGTCAAGAAATAGCAAAGTATCTAAAAAAACAATTTGCAGTATCTTATGATCCAAGTGATGAAATCATTGTTACAGTTGGAGCGAGCCAGGCGTTAGATGTAGCGATGCGCGCCATTATAAATCCTGATGATGAAGTGCTCATTATTGAACCGAGCTTCGTTTCTTATGCCCCACTTGTGACATTAGCTGGAGGAGTTCCGGTTCCTGTGGCGACTACTTTAGAAAACGAGTTTAAAGTACAACCAGAACAAATTGAAGCAGCTATTACAGCGAAAACAAAGGCAATTTTGCTTTGTTCACCAAATAACCCGACAGGTGCAATGCTAAATAAATCCGAGCTTGAAGAAATAGCAGTGATTGTTGAGAAGTACAATTTAATCGTATTATCTGATGAAATTTATGCAGAGCTTGTATACGACGAAGTATATACAAGTTTCGCAAGTATTAAAAATATGCGTGAGCATACGATTTTAATTTCAGGATTTTCAAAAGGATTTGCGATGACAGGATGGCGTCTCGGTATGATTGCAGCTCCTGTTCAATTTTCAGAATTAATGCTCAAAATCCATCAGTATTCAATGATGTGTGCACCGACTATGTCTCAGTTTGCAGCACTTGAGGCGTTACGCACAGGGAACGATGAAGTAATTCGAATGAGAGATAGCTATAAGAAGCGTCGTAACTTCATGACGACATCTTTCAATGAAATGGGCTTAACGTGTCATGTGCCGGGCGGAGCATTTTATGTTTTTCCTTCTATATCTTCAACTGGATTATCTTCAGCGGAATTTGCAGAACAGTTATTGCTGGAAGAAAAAGTGGCTGTTGTCCCTGGTAGCGTATTTGGCGAAAGTGGTGAAGGATTTATTCGTTGTTCATATGCGACGTCGCTTGAACAACTTATGGAAGCAATGAAGAGAATGGAACGGTTTGTAGAAAATAAAAAAAGGACAAAACGTAATACGTTTTGTCCATAAAAGGGGGGGAATACTAGAAAGCCATGTGTTAGTAGTCTATCCCAATATTGGAGAATTATACTTATTTAAGGGAAATTTTTCATGAATTTTGAATGAGTTCTGTCATAGTGGTATAATTTACTAATATAAGGTATACGCATTCTAGATATCATTATCTAGAATGCGTACTAACCAATCGGATATTTAAAATAAATATATCTGCTTTGCTCTCTATAATTGTAGAGAGAATGGTAAACGTATGGGAGTGTTTCATATGTCAGAACAATATACAACAGGAGTGGTTGTAACAGGGAAAGTGACTGGAATTCAAGATTACGGTGCATTTGTAGCGTTAGATGCAGAAACACAAGGACTTGTGCATATATCTGAAATTACAAATGGATATGTAAAGGATATTCATGACTTTTTAAAAGTCGGCGATACAGTAGAAGTAAAGGTACTTTCAATTGATGAAGAGCACAGAAAAATGAGTTTATCGTTAAAAGCGGCGAAAAGAAAACAAGGAAGGATTCTTATACCGAACCCATCTGAAAACGGATTTAATACGCTGCGAGAAAAGTTGGCAGAATGGATTGAAGAGTCCGAGTTAACAAAGTAAAAGAGGAACGCATATGAGCGTTCCTCTTTTACTTTATCTTATGATATATATTTGCAAATATGATTGCATGCAATCATATTCGTATGTCGGAGGTGAAAGGACATACTGATTATCGAATTTCGTTTGTTTCTGGGTGCGTACCAAGATTTTCAGATGGTTTAAACAGTAAACCAAGATTGATAAGCCCAGATATACCAACGATGCCGTAAATAATACGTGCAAGAGCTGAATTTTGTCCGCCGAAAATGGCTGCTACTAAGTCAAACTGGAAAAATCCGATTAGTCCCCAGTTCACAGCGCCAATTACAGTAAAGACTAATGCGATACGTTGCAGAGTACTCATGAAAAAGCCCCCCTTAATTGTGAAGCATGAGCAAGCGATGAGTTAATTAACTCTTTTATAGAATGGGGTAGTTATGTTGTTTTTATACATAAAAAATGTTCGAAAAAGGATGTATATACATCTATACCGAAAAATACGAATTTTTATGCAAAAAATGAACTTTTTCTAAAAATTATATATTGGTTACGTTTACAATGTTTGAATCCCTTGATTTACAACTTCAGTTTCGCTAAAGTGAATACAGAAATACATATCCATAATTGGAGGGAAAAAGATGAGTACACATGTAACGTTCGACTATTCTAAAGCGTTATCCTTCATCGGTGAACATGAAATCACTTATTTACGTGATGCAGTGAAAGTAACACATCACGCAATCCACGAAAAAACTGGAGCTGGGAACGATTTCCTTGGGTGGGTAGACCTTCCGCTTCAATATGACAAAGAAGAATTCGCTCGCATTCAAAAATGTGCAGAAAAAATTAAAAATGACTCTGACATTTTACTTGTTGTAGGTATTGGTGGTTCTTACCTAGGAGCACGCGCAGCAATCGAAATGTTAAGCCATTCTTTCTACAACACGCTATCTAAAGAACAACGTAAAACTCCACAAGTGCTATTTGTTGGACAAAACATTAGCTCCACTTACATGAAAGATTTAATGGACGTATTAGAAGGTAAAGACTTCTCTATTAACGTTATTTCCAAATCAGGTACAACAACAGAGCCAGCACTAGCATTCCGTATTTTCCGTAAGTTATTAGAAGAGAAGTATGGAAAAGAAGAAGCTCGCAAACGTATTTATGCAACTACAGATAAAGCACGTGGTGCATTAAAAACATTAGCTGATAACGAAGGTTACGAAACATTCGTTATTCCAGATGATGTTGGAGGACGTTTCTCTGTATTAACGCCAGTTGGTTTATTACCAATCGCAGTAAGTGGCTTAAATATTGAAGAGATGATGAAAGGTGCAGCTGCTGGTCATGATGACTTCGGAACATCAGAACTAGAAGAAAACCCAGCTTACCAATACGCAGTAGTTCGTAACGCTTTATACAATAAAGGAAAAACAATTGAAATGCTTGTTAACTATGAGCCAGCACTTCAATACTTCGCTGAGTGGTGGAAACAGTTATTTGGTGAAAGTGAAGGAAAAGATCAAAAAGGTATTTTCCCATCTTCAGCAAACTTCTCAACTGACTTACACTCATTAGGTCAATACGTTCAAGAAGGTCGTCGTGACTTATTTGAAACAGTTCTTAAGGTAGGTAAATCTACACATGAACTAACAATCGAATTAGAAGACAACGATTTAGACGGATTAAACTACCTTGCTGGTGAAACTGTAGACTTCGTAAACACAAAAGCATACGAAGGTACATTACTTGCACATAGCGACGGGGGAGTACCAAACTTAATCGTAAATATTCCTGAATTAAATGAGTACACATTCGGTTACCTTGTATACTTCTTCGAAAAAGCATGTGCGATGAGCGGCTACTTATTAGGCGTAAATCCATTTGACCAACCTGGCGTAGAAGCATACAAGAAAAACATGTTTGCTTTACTTGGTAAACCAGGATTTGAAGAATTAAAAGCAGAATTAGAAGAGCGTTTAAAATAATAAAAAGCGACCGGATTCCGGTCGCTTTTTATTATTTTATCGAAAAGTCCATCAGTATATTCAAACTAGAGTGGGTATGCTAAAGGAAAAGTCTTGGAGGGATGGGCTTGATTCCGATTCAATCAAATTTAGAAGGACGTACATATGCGTTATATAAATTAGAAGAGGTTATGAAACCACTTGGATATAGTATTGGTGGTAATTGGGATTATGATAAAGGATGCTTCGATTACAAAATCGATGAAGAAGATGGGTATCAATTTTTACGAGTGCCGTTTACAGCAGTAGATGGTGAACTAGATGTACCTGGTGTAGTAGTCCGTCTTGAAACGCCGTATATTCTTTCGCACGTATATCAAGACGAACTAGATGATAATGTGAATACTTTAACCGCGGGAACGAGTGGGATGGATCAATTTGCTGAACCGAAAGATCCAGATGCAGAAGTGAAAAGAAAATATATCAATATTGGAAAAGTGCTCATGCGGGAACTAGAAAAACATTTTCTTAATGGTGAATAACAATGAGTACATCGCTTTCGATAAGAATGAAGGTATGGACTGGGTTAATCATATATTGATCGTCGCGCTTTATACCTAGTAAGAGAATGTTTTGTTTTAAAAGGGTATAGCTACAATTTGCAAAGGTTTGTCCGGTGCAGGACGGAGAGAGCTCCATCAGTTGTAATTTGTTATCAGAGATTTCATCGTAAAGTGAGAATAGTACACCTGAAATAGAAGGGAATAAAAGAGAAGCGGTAAATACATAACTCGTTAATTTATTTCCTTCTATAATTTCTGACGCGCCAGCTCTCGTTGCATTTTGAATTTGTTCAGTAGTAAGTAGTTCGGCGATGCAGTGAATGTTTGGATTGAGTCCTTTTGCAGTTAAAATATTTAAAATGGATTGTGTATCTGCTAAGCTTTCGTTCTTTTCTTTATCCGCTGTTATTAATATGGTGTGTGCCGTTCTAATATTAGCCTTTAATAAAGTTTGATCGTGATGTGGACAACCTTTTATAAATTCTAAATGATGAAATGGTTTTGGGAGTAAAGAAAGTGTTTCATCAATTAAAACGATATCAAGGTTTGGTTGTAATACATGCATTTGCTTTACAACATGTTTTGCACGCTCATTCCAGCCAACGATAATCATATGACCGTTAGAGGTAGCGGCTTCTTCACCTTTAATTTTCATATATTGTTTACTGATCATCTCAGTAGCGAATAGAACCATATAATAAGAACAAAAGCCAGTTCCTAATAAAATAATACTTATACCTATTAGTTTTCCTATCGTTGTATGGGGAGCAAAGTCGCCATATCCAACTGTAAAAATGGTAACGATTGACCACCAAATTCCGTCAAACCATGTAGTGAAATGAGAGGGTTCTAATCTATGTATAAGAAAACCAGAAAAAGCAGTGAATACAATAATAAAACAAATTAAACGAAAAATAATGGAATCACGAAATGTATCTACTAAATTCGGACGGGATTTCAATAGTAAATTCCTCCTTGTTTTGCAGGACTACATTCATTGTTACCATTATAGAAAAAAGAAAAACTCTCTAATTAAAGAGAGTTTGTTTTATGCTACATACTTTCCACTTCAGTTTGTTGGACACTTTCAAGATGTTGAAGAGCATAGTAAACATCAGCAGTAGGTCTTTTTTGATCAATGGACAGTTTAAGATGTAAATAGTGAGAACCGTTTTCTAATGTTTTAAGCTTCATATTCTTAACTTTTATATCCATTTCCTTTATTTCTTCAATTACGATTGGGATATTGTCCATATTTCGTACAACAAGTTTCACAGCGATATCACGTTGACGAAATGACCTAGGGCCTACATATTTCATCGCGAGTGGTATAAGTTCGACACTAATCATAAGGAAACACATTCCGAAAATCGCCTCGATATAGAAACCAGCTCCAACGGCAATACCAATACCAGAAGCACCCCAGATCATAGCGGCAGTCGTGAGCCCTGCAATGCTATCGTTGCCTCTTCTTAAAATTACGCCAGCACCTAAAAAACCAATTCCTGATACAATTTGAGCGGCAAGTCGAAGTGGATCCATATTCATATGATCGGTATGTGGTAAGTTATAAGCTGCTTTAATAGAAACAATCGTTAGGAGGCAACTAATAATAGAAATAACTAAACACGTTTTTAAACCAAGTGGTTTCCGTTTTAATTCGCGTTCTAAACCAATGGCAAACCCTAAAATCGCCGAGAGACCTAGTTTGATTAATAAATCGGTATAGTCCATATATATTCCTCCTTGTATGATATGGTATATGAATAAAACGCTTAGTATAGAAAGAAACGTTTTTTGATAGAGTAACTTTATATAAAATATATGTAGGAATTACTCATACATGAAAGAGATATTTCGTTTAAGTATATGATATTAAAAAAGAAATGTGGGCAGTTTTAAAAAAAGTTTATAAAAGGTGTTGCATTTCATTTTTCACCATGATATATTAATAACCGTCGCTGATGCGGAAACGCAGAAAACGACAAAAAAGAAATTGAAAAACTTAGTTGACATCGAAAAACGAAGATGTTAACATAAGGAAGTCGCAAATGAG
>NZ_JBQENW010000044.1:0-22409 GCF_052044835.1 Bacillus sp. 22475
TGAACTGACCCACGAATTTGGTACATGAAAAAAACACCTATGCTACCTGTTTCTTGTATTCTATAGGAGACAGGTAGTTTAACTTTTCTTGAATACGTTCCGTATTATAATACTCAATGTAATCGTGAATGAGTTGTTTGAGAGTAGAAGTTGAATGTATTTGTTTTTCTTGGGAATAAAACAATTCAGATTTCAATGAGGAATGAAAAGATTCTATTACGGCATTATCATGACAATTTCCTTTACGGGACATACTTGTGGTAATGCCATTTTTTTTAGATAACGTTTGGAAAGCGTAGGAGGTATACACGGCCCCTTGATCACTATGTAGTATAATTTGAGTCTTTTGTTGCAGTTTTATCGCCTTCTCAACTGTTCTTAAGACGAGTGTTACGTCTTGTCTGTTACTTATTTCATATGCAATGATTTCATTGTTATATAAATCCATAATACTTGATAAATACAACATCTCTGTACCAAATGGCAAATATGTAATGTCTGTAACCCATTTTTCATTTGGCTTGTTAGCTTGAAAGTTTCTATTTAAGAGATTCTCTACAACAATTCTACTTTCTCCATTGATCCAGGTTCTTCTCTTTCTTTTAACCCTACATTGTAAATTTTTCTTTTGCATTATTTTTTGTACAGTTTTTCGATTTAGGTGATAATTATATTTTCGTTTCAATAAAGCAGTAACTTTGCGATGTCCATATCGAAAGTGATTTGTCATACAAATTGTCAAAATAGCCTGTTCTAATTTTGCTTCCTTTACATCTTTCACTTTATTTTTCCATCGATAATAAGTAGAACGAGGTATACCAATTAATATACATATCTCTTTAATGGAGTACTCATCTTTCATTAACTCCACTACTTCTACAACTACTTCTTTAACCAACTCCTCTCGATTTCTTGGTACTTTTTTAAAATATCTAGTTGCATTTTTAATTTCCGATTCTCTATCTGAAGCTTCTCGATTTCAGTTATACCTTCTTCACTAGCCTTTTGTAGCGTACTTTGTTTTCCTACAGGGCGACTAAAACGATACGTTTCACCTTCACGATGCCACTTCATCCAAGTTTTAATCTGTGCTTTATTTTTAATTCCTAATTGTTCCATAATTTCTTTATTTGTGTATCCTTGTTTTTTCAGTTCGATTGCTTTCCATTTAATTTCTTCTGAATAAGATTTTCTCGTTCCCATAAAAGAAACACCTCCGTATATTCGTATTTAAATTAAATACGGTATAAGAGGTGTTTTTTCCTTGTCTTATTTCATTGGGTCACTTCAGAAAATGAAGGGGGGTTTTCAATGTCTTTAAAAGGTTCTTTCTCAAAAAGAAGCGAATAGTGTGAGAAAGGGGTGGTTATATGGAAGTCGTTATAAAGAAGAAACGAAAAAGGGGAAGAAGAATTTTTATTTGGGCTAGTAGTATCGTTCTCTTGTTAGTTATTTCCGCTGCGATTTTTTTGAATATATATACGCTGAAATCTATGCCAAAGATAGATGGAACGATAAAGCTAGAGGATTTACAACACGCTGTTACGGTGAAGCGGGATAGTAAAGGTGTCCCGCATATTAAATCGGAAAATGCACATGATTTATATTTTTCACAAGGATATGTACAAGCGCAAGATCGGTTGTTTCAAATGGATTTAAGTAGAAGACAAGCTTCTGGTATGTTAAGTGAAGTTGTTGGGGAAGCAGCTGTTGACCGAGATAAATTATTTCGAACACTCGGTTTACGGCGAGCTGCAGAAGCTTCAGTTAGTCAATATGATGGAGAAGCAAAATATGCCCTGCAGTCATTTGCTAATGGGGTGAACGCTTTTATACGTGAGGCGAAAGAGGAAAAGAAATTACCAGTTGAGTTTACTATATTAGGTTATGAACCTGCTGAGTGGTCAATTGTTGATACTTTAACGATCGGGAAGTATATGGCGTTTGACTTAGGAGGACATTGGCACGGACAGGCATTTCGATATTGGGCGCTGAAAAATCTTCCGAAAGAGCAAGCGAATGAGCTATTTCCTGCATATCCGAAAGATGCCCCTAGATTGCTAGCTGAACTGAAAAATACAAATGTGGACGTAGCGCAAAGTTTTTCAAAAACGATAATTCCCCCGGAGTTTAACGGTAGTAATAACTGGGTTGTGAGTGGTGAGAAGAGTGCGTCAGGTAAGCCGATTTTAGCAGATGACCCTCATTTATCTCTTGCGACACCTTCTATATGGTATCAAACGAGACTTGAAATGAAAGATTTAAATGTGAGTGGCGTTATTTTCGCTGGAGTACCAGGTGTTATATTAGGACACAATGACAAAATAGCGTGGGGTGTTACGAATACGGGGCCTGATGTGCAAGATTTATATATTGAGAAGAGAAATCCTAATAATGAAAATGAATTTCTGTATAACGATAAATGGGAGAAAGCTACGGTAGTTGATGAATCGATTAAAGTAAAAGGCGGGAAGACAATTCCTTATAACGTTACGATTACGAGGCATGGGCCAGTAATTTCAGAGTTTGCGGATAAGGGGAAGGAGAAAACGAAAACCGTATTCTCTTTAAAGTGGACTGCTTTAGAACCGTCAGCTGAGTTAAAAGCTGTATTAAATATGAACAAAGCAAAAGGCTGGACTGAGTTTGAAACCGCTCTTCAAGATTTTCATACACCAACCCAAAACTTTGTGTTTGCATCAAACGATGGCACAATTGCTTATAAAGCCAATGGAAATATACCAGTGCGTAAAAAAGGCGATGGCAGCTTACCTGTTCCAGGATGGACAGATGAATATGAATGGGAAGGGTATATCCCCTTTGATCAACTTCCAAAAGTAATCAATCCAAAACAAGGGTTTATTTCAACTGCGAATAATAAAATTGTTGATGATAATTATCCGTATCATATTAGTAATACGTGGGCGCAGCCATATAGGCAAATGCGTATTCAAGAGTTTTTACAAGAGAAGGAAAAATATACAGTGAAAGATTTAGAAGAGTTACAGATGGATCAAAAGAATTTATACGGGAAAGAGTTTACTCCTATATTTTTAAAAGAGTTAAATAAAGCATCTTTAAATGAGGTAGAGAAAGAAGGCGTAAAACAATTAACAAAGTGGAATTTTTATGATAGTAAAGATGAAGCGGCACCACTAATTTTTCATTTATTAATGAAAGAGATTTCTAATACGTTATTTTCAAAAGAAATACCGAAAGGTGTGATGGAGTTATTTGAAGGGAAGTCACAAGTTGTTGATGAATTGATTCGAAAAGAAGTAGCGGGAGAAAATAGCGCTTGGTTTACGAAGTACGGAGGTTTCACAAAAGTTGTGCATACATCGTACGAGAATGTAATGAAGAAATTGCAGAAGGGATATGGACCCGATGTTGGGGGCTGGAAGTGGGGCGATTATCATCAACTTGCTTTTACACATCCAATTTCGAAATCATCTAGTATGTTAGCATTACTAGCTTTTAATCGTGAGAAACCAGTTCCGATTGGCGGAAGTCAAGTTACCGTTCAAGCAGCGAGTTACGGCGAGAACGGCATTGTAAATCACGGAGCGTCTTGGCGATTTGTTATTGATACGAAAGATATGTCAAACGGTTATCATATAGTGGGACCAGGACAGTCGGGACATTTTAGAAGCGATTGGTATCATGATCAAATAGATGATTGGGTAAATGGCACGTATCATACGACTACATTGAATACGGAGGGGATAGAGGGGAAGGTGTTAAATTTAGAGCCGAAGTGATAGGGTGTTTTTGTTTGTGGAGGGGGACTAGTAATAAGATTTTTGATAATGAAAGCTTATCATTTAGAACATAACATAGTTCTTAAATAATTTTAACAGCCAGCCTACTATCATTTAAATTGATAGTAGGCTGTTTCCATATTCGAAATCGTTGTCTACATAGAATGTTTTTGAATAGGGGAAGCTGCAGGGGGGATTTGTAACATATAAATAACACCTCCCAGTCTTTTTCAACTATATAGCGTCGTTACAAGTAAAGGTTATAATCTTGGATAAATTTATTTTCTTATTTTATCTTTAGGGACAGACCTACCAAAAAGGAAGTAATAATAAATCTTGTTGGTTTTGCAGCATTATGCTTCTTTTTGGGGATAGGAAAATACATCATGAATTTGTGAAACACTAACAATAATTCTTATTAAATATGATTATAAAAAATTGTTAGATAAATGGGATGTTTTACTAACAATTTTAATATAGTGCTAGTTAGGGGGAATCAGTTATTTAAAGGGTTTTTGCCGTTTTTTTTTATTTGGAAATCTTGAAATAATTAAGATTTCTTGGCAGTAATTAAAGAAATAAGTCTATGATAAAATATAAAATAAAGCATATTTATAACAAAAACAGCCCCAATTTCTCATTAGGAATTAGGGTTGTTTTTATATGATGAGACATACTTTGACTTTTAGGAACGGATATTTTCAAATGATAATCATTCATGAAATAATGATATGTTATAATTTTCATAATATATATGCAAATAAGGGATGGAATGAGCACACAAATTAAGATGACACCGGAACAATTAGAACAAGCTGCTAAAACCGTAAGAAATGCGAGATCATCATTAGAATACATACATAAAGATTTATACTCTCAAACTGAATTTATAGCTTCTCGGTGGAGCGGAGCAAGCAGTGATCGTTTCTATCAGATGTTTAATGAAGCAAAGCCAATGATGTTTAACATTTTGCAAGAATTAGATAAAATCGCAGTAGAATTAGAACGTGCAGCTGTTAAATTTCGAGAAGCGGATGAATTGTATGGTGGGAATTTAGTTGACTCTGATATTCAAGAAGGAGCCATGTGTGGAAAACTTCCTCCAAAATCAGCAGATTCATTTTTGAATATAAAGGATTTAAATGCTGCGTGGACTGGTATTTCTAATGGGTTTGTAGATGGTGCAGTGGATGCGTGGGAAGGACTGATATCCTTAGGTGATAAAGAAACCTGGCTTAATATGCGAGATGCGATTGTAAACTATAGGGAGACTATTCCTGCTGCATGGAACACTGTATCAGATACATTTATGAATAAATTTTGGAATGGGGATCTGGAAAGTAGAGAGCATTATGTAGCTTATGGTATAGCAACGTTAGGACTCGGACTTCTGGGGGATAAGGGTCTTAGTAAAGCAGGACAAGTTGGGAAGTTAGCTGCTATTACAGGTTTTACTAAAGGGAAATCACTTGTAATTAATTCTCCGGCATATAGAAATGCATTACATATATTAAACAATTATGAATTTAAGGGTGGTAATCATCTCTCATATGCAGGTGTCGGTAGTACACAACAATATTTACAGAAAGCAGCTACGTATACTTATGAAGGCGCGAATGGTCCAAAAACAATTCGTTTGCGAAAAGGAGACTTAGCAGGAGACAAGCACCCAGTTACAGGAATCCCATACGATGCTGACGGATTTCCTATTTTTGAATCAAAAGGTGAGGTACTATTAAAAGAGGCAGATTTCAAAAAGTCTAGAACAACACAGTCTAGAAAGTGTAGTAAGGCATTATATGAACAAATAATGGAAAATCCTGAATTAGCTTTAAAATTCACAGAGGAAGAAATTCAATTATTTAAAATAGGTAAAACGCCAGAGCATTATACATGGCATCATCATCAAGATGCTGGGAGAATGCAACTTGTAGATTATCAGACTCATCATGATACCGGTCATACAGGTGGATATAAAATTTGGGGAAAAGATAGCGATAAATAGGGAGGTACTTAGTCATGAATCACATTACATGGATCAATGCAAATGAGAACAAAATAACAAATAATCAAATTAAACAATTAGAAAAATACTTTAATATTAAATTTCCTAATGATTTTATAGAGTGTGTACAAAAATATGATGGTGGATATCCTACGCCAGATACTTTTAATATTCCAAATCAAGATGAAAATTCACTCAATAATCTTTTAACCCTAGATTCTAATAAAAAATACTCCATTCTAGAAACATATAATAATACGAAAGATAGATTACCTGATAAAATTTATCCTTTTGCTAGAGATCCATTCGGTAATCTTTTATGCTTCGATTATCGAAATACGAGTGATTCACCATCAATCGTATTCTGGGATCATGAGGAAGAAGACATAGAGGAAGCAATATATCCAGTTTGCTCAACATTTACAGAATTGCTTGCTAGTCTACGTGATTTTGAAGAAGATTGAGGGAACTAAAAAACGGTCTAGAATTCTAGACCGTTTTTTATGATTTACTAATTTTCCAACCATCATCCGTTTTCTCTAGTTCAATTACGATTACTTTTTTAGGATTACCTTTATATACAGCATCAACAGTTATTGTAGCTGAACGAGCTTTGAACAAGAGTACTGGAGATACGGAAACAATATGGATTCAAGAAAATCAATATCTGTGATGTAGAAAGACAGGAAAGTAGGAACTAATTATACAGTGTAGAATGCTGAATTAACTATAGGCACCTTTCATTTAGTACCCATTTTCTTGTCCATATATTGAGACAAGAAAATGGGTACTTCTTAAAGAAGTAATTATTGCTTTGTACACAGTTAAGAATTTATTTGTATGATGGTGTGATTTTTGAAAGAAGAACAAAGGAATTCTTAACTGCAAAGATAAATAATGAAGTAAATGTAAAAGTAATACAAACAAAAAGCGAATATAGATAAAAATTTTTTGATACATTTATGAGTATGAAAATTTATTTATGCGAAAAAATAGATATGAATGCATTATCAGAAAAAATTCAATAACTTCAATCGTGAAAAGATAAGAAAAGGAGCGGAAATACGCTCTTTTTTTTATTTATCTTACTATTTTTAGGATGTTAGTATGAATAACACTTTTATTGACAAAGGTGTTACTTCATTTTTTTCTGGAATAAATGTGAAACGTTGTATAAAATAATCAGGAAAGCCAAAAATTATAGGGGGAAAGTTGTGAAGAAAAATAAGAGTTTAATAAGTTTTTTAGGAGTGTTTATTATGTTGTTTTCTTTTTGTTTTCAAGGAAATGTACAGGCAGATGTAAATACTGTTCAATCTGGAAAAATCAAATCAGGAAACGTAACAGTATGGGAAGTTGGAAATGTAGCGAAAGTATTAGCGGATGTGGAGCGCTTAAATTTAAATACAGTAAATGTACCGATTCAAGTGGATATCCCAAATGTGACTTCTACTAACATGGTAATTAATCAAGCGCAAAAGCAAAAAGCTATTATTTTAATTCAAGAATTATTAAAGCGTAATATTCAAGTTATAGTGGAACCGTTCCCGTATATTCAGCAGGGGAATGTTGGAGAGACAGAATGGAACCCAAGTAACATTAATGATTTCTTCTGGAATTGGAAGACGGTTATTCTGCAAGATATTTTTAATTCCATTACAAGTAAATACAATGTGTATGGACTAAAGATTGCTTCTAATTTCGTGAATATGGAGTATGCAGAAGGATACTGGAGCGATACAATTGATTTTGTTCGTAATCAGTATAAAGGAAATGTTTTGTATCAAATGAACTGGTGGTTAACAGCAAGCTGGGACTCTTCTTATGAAGCGAAGTTTAAAGAGAAAATCAATCGCCCGTATTTAAAAAAGGTGGATATTGTTAGCATTGATAGTTGGTTTGAAGTTTCAGGAAAAAGGAATCCAACATATGAAGAAGTGAAACAAAGTTTATTTGCGACAACAGTATATAATCGTGGGCAAAATGTTGTTCAGCAATTGGAACAATTACATAATGCAACAGGAAAGCCAGTTTACTTCGGTGGATTTAATGTTCCAGCACGTGAACTTGGATTACAAAATCCATGGAATCCAGATGTTTCAAATGTGTTTTCGAAAGATGTACAATTAAATG
The DNA here is from genome assembly GCF_052044835.1 of Bacillus sp. 22475. Taxonomy (NCBI): domain Bacteria; kingdom Bacillati; phylum Bacillota; class Bacilli; order Caryophanales; family Bacillaceae; genus Bacillus; species Bacillus sp. 22475. The sequence continues at coordinate 7,900 of NZ_JBQENW010000044.1, forward strand.
GATGGCGTGCTTACCGCGATGTATTAGAACCGAAACCATATTTTAAAGGTTTTTCAATTTGGTTTATTGGCTCTAATGATAGTACACATGCGTATCAAATACATAGTAAAGAAGCAGAGGCAGTTATTAGCGGGTGGTACCGAAAATAATTTTTATAAAATAGGTAAGTTTTAAAGTTTACTACATATATTTCTAGTGAAAGGCCTTTCACCATCTTATCACCTAGGGGGCAATCATAATGAAATTTTTGTCTTACCTTACAGTAATTTTGGTGATTCTTGGCGGTTTGAATTGGTTATTTGTAGCGTTAGATTACAATGTAGTTGAGAAATGGTTTGGTTCTATGCCGGCGCTTGTGGACACTATTTATTGGCTCATTGGTCTTTCTGCTATTTATCAAATTTTTGATCGGTTCTTTACGAACGACTAGCTATTATTCTTTCATTATTAGAGTGTTAAGTACGATTATGTACTTAACACTTTTTTATATGTCCATAAAAAAGTCTGCACTTGCAAGCGATTCCATCGCGTCTTGCGCCGTAATAATAGAAAACAAATTGACCGTATATTATATTTTAGGTTATAATTCAGAAAGTTTAAAAAATAATCAAATGAGAAATAGGGAGGTTATGAGGGTAATGGAGAGAGTCTATAATTTTTCAGCAGGACCATCAATACTCCCTTTGCCAGTTTTAGAGAAAGTGCAAAAGGAGCTTTTAAATTATAACGGGACAGGCATGTCTATTATGGAAATGAGTCATCGATCTTCTTATTTTCAAAGTATCATAGAGGAAGCGAGTAACTTACTTCGTGAATTAATGAGCATCCCTGATGAGTATGAAGTTTTATTTTTACAAGGCGGTGCGTCATTACAATTCTCTATGATACCGTTGAACTTAATGAATACGTATAAAAAAGCTGGGTACGTACTAACTGGCTCATGGTCTAAAAAGGCACTGCAAGAAGCCGAAAAAGTTGGGGAAGTACAAGTGATTGCTTCTTCTGAAAAAGGGAAGTTTATTACGATTCCTAAACTGGATGGTTTATTAAGTGATAAAAAACTAGATTATGTACATATTACAACGAATAATACAATTGAAGGGACAAAATATGTGGAAATTCCACATGTAGAAAGAGTGCCGCTCGTTGCGGATATGTCCTCAAATATTTTATCAGAGAGATATGATGTTTCGAAGTTTGGTATTATATATGCGGGGGCGCAAAAGAATTTAGGACCTGCGGGTTTAACGATTGCTATTATAAAAAGAGATTTAATTGGGGGAGCAGATCGCTCTTGTCCGACAATGTTAAATTATGAAACTTACAGTAAAAATAACTCCTTATATAATACACCGCCATCCTTTAGTATTTACGTAACAAAACTTGTACTAGAGTGGTTGAAAGAGCAAGGCGGAGTATCTGCGATTGAAGAACAAAATAAAATGAAATCTTCACTTCTTTATCATTTTTTAGATGAATCTAAATTGTTTACTTCACCAGTTGACCCTGCGTATCGATCACTTATGAACATTCCATTTACAACACCGTCAGAAGAACTTAACAATGAGTTTTTACAAAAGGCGAAGGAACGCGGTTTCGTTACGCTAAAAGGACATCGCTCAGTCGGCGGTATGCGTGCAAGTATTTACAATGCGATGCCAGTGGAAGGTGTAAAACAATTCGTAGATTATATGAAGGAATTTGAGCTTGAGAATAGATAGGGAGATGGGGATATGTTTCGTGTTCAAACGTTAAATCAAATTGCAGAAAAAGGTTTACAAGTTTTTACTGAAGAACGTTATGAAGTAGGGGATAAAATCAATCACCCAGATGGGATTTTGCTTCGTAGCTACTCTTTACATCAAGAAGAGTTTTCAAAAGACTTAAAGGCCATTGCAAGAGCTGGCGCTGGTGTAAATAATATTCCTGTCGAGCGATGTACAGAAAAAGGAATTGTAGTATTTAACACGCCGGGGGCAAATGCAAACGCCGTAAAGGAACTCATTATTGCCAGTCTTATTATGTCTTCACGTAACATTATTAATGGTGTAAGTTGGACGAAAAACTTAGAGGGTGAAGAAGTACCACAGCTTGTTGAATCAGGAAAAAAACAATTTGTTGGATCAGAAATTGCAGGGAAACGTCTAGGTGTTATCGGACTTGGCGCAATCGGTGCTTTAGTTGCGAACGATGCGTTAGCATTAGGGATGGATGTTATCGGATATGATCCTTATATTTCAGTTGAAACAGCTTGGCGTCTTTCTACACATGTGCAAAGAGCATTTAGCCTTGATGAAATTTTTGCAACGTGTGATTATATTACACTGCATATTCCTCTTACGAATCAAACGAAGGGGATTATTGGGGAACACGCTGTAGAGAAGATGAAAAGAGGAATGCGTCTATTTAATTTCTCTAGAGGAGAACTTGTAGATGAAAAGGTTCTTCAAAAAGCATTAGAAGAAGATATTATTACACATTACGTAACGGACTTCCCGAATGAAAATGTAATAAAGATGAAAAATGTAACAGCGACGCCTCACCTTGGTGCATCTACGTCTGAATCAGAAGAAAATTGTGCAGTAATGGCAGCACGTCAATTACGTGAATATTTAGAGACAGGAAATATTCGTAATTCAGTAAATTATCCAAACGTAGAATTGCCGTATATCGGAAAGAAACGAATTACAATTATGCATCAAAACGTCCCGAATATGGTAGGGCAAATTACAGGATGCTTAGCGGAACATCATATTAATATTGCCGATATGATTAATCGTAGTAAACATTCTTGGGCATACACAATGATTGATATCGATAACGGAATTGATGATATAATAAAAGAGAATATTGTAGAAAATATAAGCAAAATTACAGGTGTTGTAGCCGTTCGAATGATTGTGTAAAGGAGAGAGGAATGTGGCAAAAATACGACCGTTTCGGGCCATTCGTCCAGTAGAGGAAAAAGCGGCACAAGTGGCAGCTTTACCGTATGACGTATTAAATAGTGAAGAGGCAAGGGAAGTTGTAAAAGGGAATCCATATTCTTTCTTGCATGTTGATAAAGCAGAAATTGATTTAGATCCTGAACTGTCACCGTATGATGATCGCGTGTATGAAAAAGCGGGCGACAATTTAAAGCAATTTATACGAGAAGAAGTGTTCATACAAGATGAAGAGCCAGCGCTATATATTTATGAACTGACGATGCAAGGAAGAACGCAGTCAGGCCTTGTCGTTTGTACATCTATTGATGAGTATGAAGATGATACAATTAAAAAACATGAAAGAACACGTCATGAAAAAGAGCTAGATCGTATTCGCCACGTAGATGTGTGTGACGCAAATACAGGTCCGATTTTTTTAACGTACCGTACAAAAGATGAAGTAAAGCATTTAATTAGAAGCTGGAAAGAAGAACATGCGCCAATTTATACATTTACAGCAGAAGACGGTGTTAAGCATGTTGTGTGGAAGATTGCAGAGGAAGATGTAATTACGACTTTAGTAAACGCATTTGAAGATATTCCTAATCTTTATATTGCAGATGGGCATCACCGTTCTGCATCAGCTGCAAAAGTAGGACTTATGCGAAGAGAACAATATCCAAATTACACAGGAGAAGAAGAGTTTAATTTCTTTTTATCCGTGCTATTCCCTCATGATGAATTATCAATTTGGGACTATAACCGAGTTGTGAAAGATTTAAATGGCTTATCAGAGGAACAGTTTTTAAATCAAATTACGCAGTACTTTTATGTAGAAGAAGCAACTGTTTCTCCGTATAAACCAAATGAGCCCAAATCATTTGGTATGTATGTAAATGAGAAGTGGTATAAGCTTACTGTGAAAGAGGAAACATTTGATGCGAATGATCTTGTTAGAGGTTTAGATGTATCTATTCTGCAAGATCATTTATTAAGCCAAGTGCTTGAAATACATGATCCGCGATCTGATTCACGCATCGACTTTGTCGGAGGAATCCGTGGATTAGAAGAACTAGAACGTCTTGTAAATAGCGGTGCATATAAAGCGGCGTTTTCACTATATCCGACATCAATGGAAGCTTTATTAGCAATCGCAGACGCTGGAGAAGTTATGCCGCCAAAATCAACGTGGTTTGAACCGAAACTGCGTAGTGGGTTGTTTGTTCATTCTTTAAAATAAATAGACTTCTTTAGTTAGAAAAACCGAAATGGTTTTTAGTTTCGGTTTTTCTTATTTTACAAGTGTTTTTGAGGAGGGGGATCGATGAAATTGCAAGTAGGCGAAAAAATTACCTTTGAAAGAACTTTTACGAGAGAGGATGTTGCGTTATTTACAGAAGTATCGAAAGATGAAGGCGTTCATCATGTTACACCAGATGAGCAGGGAAGGTTTGTTGTACAAGGGCTGTTAACATCAACATTGCCTACAAAAATTGGCGGTGATTATAACGTACTAGCTCGCAATATGGATTTTGAATTTTTACGTCCTGTTTTTAGTGGTGATACCATTCGTTGTGACGTAACTATTGAACAATTTGAGCCTGATGAAAAAAATCGTACAAAAATTATTGCGACGTTTATATGTAGGAATCAACTTGAAAAGGAAGTTATGAAGGGGAGTTTTTCGGGGATTATTCTTTAATTAGTAAGAAAAGAAATGAATAGGTGGGGGCATGATGTCTCTAGGGTGTAGATTTTTAATTCCCCATGAAGAAATTTTATGCATTGCTGAATACTGATAATATACTCTGTTCATTTTTAACTTGAATAAACTCGTCAACAAAAAGGACATTCCTAGTATTACAAGAAATGTCCTTTCCACTAAATTATAAGGTATTTTGCTGAAATTCAAACTCTAAAATTAGTTTACTAGTTTGACCTGTAAACTGATAATTATAGGATCCTCTCAGGTTTTCTAAGTTACCGGTAGCTTTAATAATTGTTCCTGGGGAATCTAAATTTCCTTTATCAAATATTCCTTGCTCTATAGCTGTAAATGTCCCTTGTTGCCCCTTATAAATTCCTTCAAAGTGTAAAAATCCAGAAATTTTAGCAGTAGCTAAGTGACCATCATTTATATTTGAGTCTAAATAATATAATAAGTATTCAACAAAAGCTTTTCCTTGTAATTCACCATCAATATCATATTCAACATGAGCAATATTAATAGGGAAATCTTTTCTAGTCTCATCAATTAGTTTTTCATCCCATTTACTTACTGTAAATGTTACTTCCATACACGTAAATCCCCCTTTATCATTTGAAAAGTACTAATTCACAGTCATATCTTATAGGAGTGTTTTTATTTATTTGAGCCCTGTCATATCGTTATCTTATCTCAGAATCACCTGCGCCTCCCCATGAAGGACTTACTGTCGCCACGATATCTCCTACTTGTAACCTCTTTGGCTTTATTAACATATGAATCCCGCTCCTATATAATTTAATGAACTACGGCTATACAAACCGTAGAGTTGAAGAACATTGTACATGACATTAGTTTCTCCGCCTTCAATAAGTTCACCTGCTGTAATTTGAGAATTTAGTATTAGTGCTGAATATAGGAATAATCTACAAATATTTTTTGCTAAAATTTATATTTGAAAATCACAGTATGCATCATTGCATAAGAAAGATGGTTGCTATTTTCTATAACCTGTAACTATAATGATTACAGGTTGGTCGATACCAATCAAAAAAATAAAATCATCATGAATGGAGATGTTACATATGGGTATGAAAAAAATAATTTTAGCAGGTGCTTTAGGGATCGCAGTATTATCAGGAACAAATGTACCAGGATTAGAACTAACAAAAGCAAGTGCAGCTTCTATTGAATCGAATTTCTCGACGTTAGAAGGACGAGTAGTAGAAGTAGATAACGGTGTGATTGTTGTAAAATCTAAGCAATATGAGGAACCTGTTAGTGTGTATATTGATTCACTTTCAAACGTGAAAGTAGGAGATGAAGTAAAAGCTATTGGATCTATGATGCGTAATTTTACAGAATATATGGTTGCAACTGCAGTTGAAAATACAACAAACAAGTTAGGTATGCACATGAAAGAAGATGGCTCACCCGATTATGTAATTGGAGAAGTATCAAAAGTAGGAACGATGGAAGATGAGGGAGACGGTGCTACTAAATATGTTGTAGTTGAGTATCCATCGCTAAACGGGAAGAAAGATATTATTGATGTTTTCTTAACAAAGGGACAAGTATTTCATGTGGGTGAGAAAGTAAAAATTGATATGAAGTATGTAGGCTGGGGCGGTATTTCTATTAACTGGAACACAGTTGATCATATTGAAAAAGTTCATGAAGCAAAGACGAACGCTGAAAATAATGATGATGTATGGATTTGGTCTTAATAAGGCGAGTATAGGTCGTTATTTGCAATTTTCTCCAAACAATACATGTGAAAACTAAATGTATCATGCAGTACCCATCTAATTATCATTGCGTATGACAATTAGATGGGTACTTTTTTATTTGAAATTTGTGCAAGTCAATGTTCAGCATTTCTTTTTAAGAGTAAATTACGGGTGAAATCAAAACTTTATTTGCAGTACATAATAAATAATGTTGATTTTTTATCTTATATTAAAATAAAAACAAACCACTGTTCGATTTGAATATTCCACGATATAATAGTGAGAGTTTATGGCAGAATAAATATTTACATAAGAAGTGAGGTACTGTATGAAAAAAAGAACGACAGACATTATTTTTATTATTATCGGTGCATTTCTTTTTGCGTTAGGTGTCAATTTATTTGTTATTCCGAACGAGTTTGGTGAGGGCGGGGTAACAGGTATCACGATTATTACGTACTATTTATTTGAGTGGTCACCAGGTTTAGTTAACTTAATTTTAAATGCGATTTTGTTAATAGTCGGTTATAAATTTTTAAATAAGATTACAACGATTTATACGATTATCGCTGTAGTGACTAACTCGCTATTTCTTCATTTAACAGAAGGCTGGACGATTGCTTCTGATGAAATGCTCGTAAATGCCATTTTCGGTGGAATATTTATCGGGTGTGGTATTGGTCTAATCATTCGTGTTGGCGGAACAACTGCAGGTACCACGATTTTAGCAAGAATGACGCATAAGTATTTAGGCTGGAGTATTAGCTATGGTCTATTGTTCTTCGATTTAATCGTTGCGTTTTCATCTTATTTCATCATTGGTGCAGAAAAACTGATGCTGACAATTATTATGTTATATGTAGGAACGAAAGTAATGGAATTTGTAATTGAAGGTTTAAATCCGAAAAAGGCCATTACGATTATTTCTGATAAACCAGATGAAATTGCTGGGAAGGTGACGACTTTAATGGGCAGAGGGGTTACTGTGTATTCAGGTCATGGCTATTACACGAAAACGCCGAAGGAAATTCTTTATGTTGTTATTAATAAGCAAGAAGTAGTGAAGCTAAAGCGGATTGTTCAAACTACGGATCCGGCGGCGTTCATCGCTATCCACGATGTTCGTGATGTGTTCGGAGAAGGATTTGTTGATATTTCGAAGGCTTAAAAATTGTTTTTGATTAAAATAATCTTAATACTAAAACGTGAGAATCTATTTTGAATAATCTTTTTTCAAAATAGATTCTTTTTCTTTTTCTTGCAAAAAATCTAATTGTTTCTTAATGTAGTGATGTAGAAGGATGAACGAGAGAGGGTTTAATGAAGATGATACATATTTTATTAGCTGATGACGATAAACATATTAGAGAGTTATTGCATTACCATTTACAAAAAGAGGGGTTTAAAGTTTTTGAAGCAGAAGATGGAAAGGTAGCGCAAGACGTATTAGAGAAGGAAAATATTCATCTTGCGATTGTAGACATTATGATGCCATTTGTTGATGGCTATACGTTATGTGAGGAAATACGGAAATATCATGATATTCCTGTTATTTTATTAACTGCGAAAGACCAGTTAGTGGATAAAGAAAAAGGCTTCATTTCTGGTACAGACGATTATATTGTGAAACCATTTGAACCAGCTGAAGTGATTTTCCGTATGAAAGCTTTATTACGTCGTTATCAAATGCTGAGTGCAGATATTATTACGTTGCACGGAACGACAATTGATCGAAAAGGTGTGGAAGTAAAGTGTAACGGCCAAACAATTTTGCTTCCTTTAAAGGAATTTGAGCTATTATCACAACTTGCTAGTTATCCTGGAAGAACATTTTCAAGAGAAGAATTAATTGAATTAGTATGGGGAATGGATTTTGAAGGAGATGAACGAACAGTTGATGTTCATGTGAAGCGACTACGAGATCGTTTCTCAAAACGAACGGATGATTTTCAAATTACGACAGTGCGCGGCCTCGGGTATAAGTTGGAGTTGAAATAAGATGAAATCACTATATTCTAGATTTGTATTTATGACGGTCGGCATTATGCTACTTAGTAGTATTATCGGCTTTTTATTAACGAACGTATATTATCAAGTGAAGTTAAAACCGTATAACAGTGAAAAGATTTTAAAGTATGCTGAAGAAGTTAAATCGTTATATGAAAAGCAAAGTGAAGAAAATCAAGAGGCGTACTTACATTCTATCGCAAAGTTAGGGTATGAAATTTATATTGTCGATGATCAAAAGAATGGAAAGCGTATCGGCAATGCGTTTCGTAAGACGTCTATTAGCGATGCTACTGTTCATAAAGTATTGCAAGGAGAAACGTTTAATGGTGTTTCTACGTATCCAACGCGTCTTTTTATTACAGGATTTTTCGATAATGAATTAATAAATAGTGTTGGTGTACCGGTAAAGCACGGTGATAAACAGTACGCGTTATTTATTCGCCCCGACATTCAGAACCAATTTGGCGAAATGCGAATTTTCTTAGCGGTATTACTTGGGTTTATCGTACTATTAAGCATTATCTTTATAGCGATTGCAGCAGGTTATATCGTTCGCCCAATCCGTAAATTTACGAAGGCTACGCAAAAAATTGCGAGTGGGGAATATGAAATTGAATTAGATGTAAAACGAAAAGATGAAATAGGAACGTTATCTACAAGCTTCCAAAAGATGACGAAAAGTATAAAAGAACTAGATGAAATGAGACAAGAATTCGTTTCGAACGTTTCACATGAATTTCAGTCGCCGCTTTCTTCCATACAAGGTTTCTCAAAGACGTTGCAAACAGAAAAGATGAGTGAGGAAGAAAGAAATCATTACTTACAAATTATTGAAGGCGAAAGTAAGCGAATGTCTAGTTTATGTAAACAGTTACTTACGCTCGCTTCATTAGATAAGGAGGAAAAGGTTTTACAAATAAAAGACTTTTCCTTACAAAAACAAATTAAAGACGTCATTTTTATGCTTGAATGGAAATGGCGGGAAAAAGATATCGCCGTTGAATTTGATGTGCCAGATATCACTATAAAAGGTGATGAAAACTTACTTCATCAAGTATGGAGTAACATTTTCACGAATAGCATTAAGTTTTCGAACGATGGTGGAACGATTGAGTTTTTCGTGGAAGAGTTAGAGTCTAGTGTCATTATCTCTATATCCGATAACGGAATCGGAATGGAAAAAGAAGAGATGGAACGTATTTTTGATCGTTTTTACAAAGTAGATACAGCAAGGGCAAGAAACGTAGAAGGTAGCGGTTTAGGATTATCAATCGTGCAGAAGATTGTTGAACTGCATAACGGAAACGTTTCGGTATATAGCACGAAAGGGGAAGGGACGACTGTTCGGGTGGAGCTTCCGAAATAGATGTAAGGGAAGAGGCTGTTTGGAGCGGCCTCTTCTTTTTTGATCGTTAGTATACATGTAAAGTGAAAAAATGTGAGTCATTTTAATTACATAATCGGATGAGTTTGTGGAGTGAGATTAGCAGGAAGTTTATTTGAACATGTAGAATCCCTACAGAGTTATAAGGGTCTGATGAGAACTGTAACTATTTAGGGGGAGATTATTTTGAAACGAGTTGACTTGTTATTAAACGCACTAGATTCAACATTCGATAAAGAGAGTTGGTATGCACCGTTTAAACATGCTATAGGAGGGCTTACAGCCGAACAGGCTATGTGGAAACCATCAGGAGAGGTAACGAATACCATTTGGGAGAACGTTAATCATCTCACTTATTACAAAGAGCGACTTGCTGCAAACTTGGAAGGCCGTGAATGGACAAATAATCTCGATGGTGGTGAAACCTTCTATCTTACCAATCAATCTAATGATGAGAAAGAATGGAAGAAAGTCGTTGAACGTTCTGAAAATGCTCAACGTAATTTAAGACAGGTATTGAGTGCAATTTCTGAAAAAGAGCTTGAACAAAATTCACTTGAGGGGAAATTACTGGATATCATGCTTCATGATGCCTATCATACGGGCCAAATTATTCAATTAAGGAAAATGCAGGGGGCATGGCCAGCAAAACGTTGATTGAACGTTTTAGATCGTTCTATTAAAGGCGTTATTATTGAATAAAACTTAACATCCAAGCATAACCCCGTTCCAAATTTAGAACGGGGTTATGCTTGTTTCTGCTATAAAGCCGCACCTTTCCCGCGTTCTTCCTTAAACCGAAGCTCAAAAGTATCCGCTGTAATTTCATCAGCTTTCGGCAAAGTCCGTAATTTTGGATGAAACAGCCATACGAGGGAAATGAATAAAATCCCGATGCTAGCAAGCGTGAAAATGAGTTGGCTACTATATACATTCGCAGTGTATCCGCCAATTAAAGAGCCGAGTGGCATAGCAATTGTGCCCATGCTTCGTGTGACTGAATTGATACGCCCAAGATATTGGTTTGGAATTACAATTTGACCAATAGTCGCAAATAATATGTTGGTCGCACCAATTGGTATCCAAGCTAAGCCGAATAAAAAAATGGATAACCATTGAAACGGTACAACTGTAGAGAGAAACCAAAAGAAAGCGCCAGTCGTAAAGCTAATAATGGAGACACGGCCAACATTATGTTTACCAACCCATGAACTGAATAGTGCTCCAATTAAACAACCGGCGGATATAGCGGCTAAAAAGAAACCATATAATTTTACACCGCATAAAGAATCAGCGAAAGAAGGGAGTATTGCCATCGTCATACCGATTGAAAAATTAGCGACAACGGAACCAATTAAGAAGACGCCCATTAAGGAACGAAATACGATTGAAAACCCTTCTTTTAAATCAGTAAAATATTGTTTAGTTGAAAGTGTTGTGTCTGCTTCAGTTTGTTTTGGCATTTTTAATGAATAGAACAAAAGGGCAGTAATCGCGAATGTAAAGGAGTCGATTACATATAAAGTAATGGCGCCAAATAGTGCTACTAATATTCCAGAAAGAGTCGTACAAATTAAATCAATGCCTTGATATGCAAATGAGAAGAGTGAATTTCCTTTTAATAATTGTGTTTTATGCAGTAGAAGTGGTAAAGCTTTTGATTGTGCGGGATAGGCGAATTGTTCAATAAAGGCTACGATTGGCATGATGATGAGTAGTAGGTGGACTGTTAGTAGGTCGAAGTAGTGTGTAATAGGAATGATTAAAATAAGAATGCATTGCAAAACTTGTGTGATGACAAGGGTGTTTTTTATTGACCATCTATCAACGAATGGACCAGTAAGAAATTGTAATGCAGAAGGTAATAACGTAAGGGAACCAGCCAATCCAGAATAAAAAGGATTACCACTTAATTTGTATACGAGCCACATCGCGGCTACATAATACAAACTATCTCCTATGTTGGTGAAAATTCTTCCTAAAAATAATAAGAGGAAATTCCGGTTTTTTAATATGTCCACTTTATCTACTCCTTTATAATAAATTTATTCGGTAAAATAAATTTGACCGTTTATGTAAAAAAAATCGTATTACGATTTTTCTTCTTTTTTAATAAATTGCTGCATTGTTCTCTCAGCGATTTGAAGTGCAGTAGTAGAAATATAATAAGGTTTACTATTCGGATCTTTATCTGCACCTTTTGTGATTTCGTTTAATTCAGCCATTAATTCATAAAACTTTTTTACCCACACTTGAAATTGTTCTGGCGTAGCATCAAATTCCCAGCAGGATGAAACGTAATTCCACTTAGCTGGATCTTCACTTGCATTTCGTAATGTAAACGCTTCTTCTGGTGCAGCGAGAATTTGGCTTTTCGTTCTTTCTATCATTTGTAAAAAGATTTGGCGACCTGATTCGCTTAATATTTCTAAATGAGGTAATAGATCTGCAGCAGGGGTGAAGCCTTTAGCGACAGATTGATAAAACTTTTGAATAATCCCATTCTTTTCTTCTGTATAAACGATCTCTATAAGACCATTCTTTTCTAATTCTTTTAAATGATAATGAATTTTCGCCCTTGAAATGCCGAATTTCTCAGATAGTAATTGTCCTGTATAAGGACGTTCGCATAGACGTATCATCATTTCGGCACGTAGTGGATCGCTTAATGCTTTTAGTTGGCTATAAGTAGTTAGTGTTAATACGGGCTTCAACATGATCAACTCCTTTAATAAAATTACTCGGTCAATATTATTTGACTGAATTGTATCAAGGATTTCAAGTATTTTCAATACTTTCTGAAAATTAAATCTTAATCTCTGTAATCTTCTGTTCATATTCCGTTCATATTTCTTTTTTATGATAAGTGCATAGAAAGAAAGAGGAAGGAGCGAGCGAAATGTTTTTAGCTCTGCGTGAATTAAAACAATCAAAATTACGATACGGATTAATCGGACTTATTATGGTGTTATTATCATTTTTAGTCCTTGTTATTTCAGGATTAGCAAATGGATTATCATATGATAATGCTTCATCGATTCAAAATATGGAGGCAAATAAGTTCGTTTTAGCGGATGATGCGGAAAATAAATTACTTCGTTCACAAATTAAGAAAGACGATGTAGATAACGTAGTAAATCAAGTAGGTGACAAAGAGGCAGTTCCGTTTCGTGTGAAAGTTTCAACATATGAAAAGAAAGATAGTTCGAAAAAGGTTGATATCGCTATTTTCTCAAGCGAACGAGATTCATTTTTAGAACCGAACATTGTAAAAGGTGAGAAATTAGGTACAGCAAACAACGAGATGGTTGCTGATGAATCGATTAAAGAGAAGGGAATCGATATTGGAGATACAATTATCGATCCTGTTTCAAAGAAAGAATTTACAATCGTCGGATTTACGAAAGATCAAATGTTTAGCCATACACCAGTCGTTTATGTAAATGAAGACGTATGGGGATCTATTTCACAACCAAACCAAAAAGATTATAGTGCAATTGCACTTAACACAGATAAAGAAATTAAAAATGCTCACGTTATCGATAAAAAAGAAGTACTGCAAAGTATTCCAGGATTTAAAGAAGAGCAAGGAACATTAACGATGATCATTGCGTTCTTACTTGTGATCGCTGCGTTATTAATCGGTGTATTCTTCTATGTTATTACACTACAAAAAACACAGCAATTAGGTGTATTAAAAGCAATTGGTACAAAGAACTCATATTTAGCAAATAGCTTAGTCGTACAGGCGTTATTCTTATCAGTCGTTGCGATGGTAATTAGTATCGTTCTTGTACAAGGGTTAGAACAAATTTTACCAGCGGGTATGCCGTTCTTATTAACAACACCGATGATTGCACAATACGCAGCAATCTTTATCGTAATTAGTATTTTAGGAACACTTATTTCGTTATACCAAGTATTAAAAGTTGATGCATTAGAAGCAATTGGAGGCGGGATGTAATGACTTCATTATTGAAATTAGACAAAGTAAGTAAAGTGTACGGAGAAGGGAATACGGAAGTAACAGCCCTTCATCCGATGTCGCTTGATGTGAAAGCTGGAGAGTTTATCGGCATCGTCGGTCCTTCTGGATCAGGGAAAAGTACATTATTATCAATCGCGGGTGCACTATTATCACCGTCAAAAGGGGATATTTACATTCGTGAGCAAAATATTACGAAGCTATCAGAAAAGGAAATGACAGACATTCGTTTGAAAAAAATCGGCTTCATTTTCCAGTTCGCAAATCTTGTTCCATATTTAAATGTAAAAGAACAATTGCTTTACATTGCAAAGCTTAAAAAAGAAAACAAACAAGAATCAGAAAAGCGTGCGGATCATTTATTAGCGGCATTTGGATTAGGAGAAAGAAAGAATCATTATCCAAATCAACTATCTGGCGGGGAAAAACAAAGGGTAGCAATCGCTCGTGCGTTCATGAACAATCCGGATTTAATATTAGCGGATGAGCCAACGGCAAGCTTAGACTCAAAACGTGCGCGTGAAGTTGTAGAAATGATGAAACGTGAAGTGAAAGAGAGCCAAAAAGCAGCGATTATGATTACACATGATGAAAGAATGCTTGATGTATGTGATCGTATATTGACGCTGAGAGATGGACAGTTAATATAAAGAAAAAGGCCAACCGTACTGAAGTGACCCCCGAAAGTTAGACAGGTCGTTTCATTAGGCAGCCTCTAGGGTATGAGCCCGGTATTGTACTGGGCTCATACCCTTTAATTTTGCCTTAA
>NZ_JBQENW010000045.1:0-22374 GCF_052044835.1 Bacillus sp. 22475
TGAACTGACCCACGAATTTGGTACATGAAAAAAACACCTATGCTACCTGTTTCTTGTATTCTATAGGAGACAGGTAGTTTAACTTTTCTTGAATACGTTCCGTATTATAATACTCAATGTAATCGTGAATGAGTTGTTTGAGAGTAGAAGTTGAATGTATTTGTTTTTCTTGGGAATAAAACAATTCAGATTTCAATGAGGAATGAAAAGATTCTATTACGGCATTATCATGACAATTTCCTTTACGGGACATACTTGTGGTAATGCCATTTTTTTTAGATAACGTTTGGAAAGCGTAGGAGGTATACACGGCCCCTTGATCACTATGTAGTATAATTTGAGTCTTTTGTTGCAGTTTTATCGCCTTCTCAACTGTTCTTAAGACGAGTGTTACGTCTTGTCTGTTACTTATTTCATATGCAATGATTTCATTGTTATATAAATCCATAATACTTGATAAATACAACATCTCTGTACCAAATGGCAAATATGTAATGTCTGTAACCCATTTTTCATTTGGCTTGTTAGCTTGAAAGTTTCTATTTAAGAGATTCTCTACAACAATTCTACTTTCTCCATTGATCCAGGTTCTTCTCTTTCTTTTAACCCTACATTGTAAATTTTTCTTTTGCATTATTTTTTGTACAGTTTTTCGATTTAGGTGATAATTATATTTTCGTTTCAATAAAGCAGTAACTTTGCGATGTCCATATCGAAAGTGATTTGTCATACAAATTGTCAAAATAGCCTGTTCTAATTTTGCTTCCTTTACATCTTTCACTTTATTTTTCCATCGATAATAAGTAGAACGAGGTATACCAATTAATATACATATCTCTTTAATGGAGTACTCATCTTTCATTAACTCCACTACTTCTACAACTACTTCTTTAACCAACTCCTCTCGATTTCTTGGTACTTTTTTAAAATATCTAGTTGCATTTTTAATTTCCGATTCTCTATCTGAAGCTTCTCGATTTCAGTTATACCTTCTTCACTAGCCTTTTGTAGCGTACTTTGTTTTCCTACAGGGCGACTAAAACGATACGTTTCACCTTCACGATGCCACTTCATCCAAGTTTTAATCTGTGCTTTATTTTTAATTCCTAATTGTTCCATAATTTCTTTATTTGTGTATCCTTGTTTTTTCAGTTCGATTGCTTTCCATTTAATTTCTTCTGAATAAGATTTTCTCGTTCCCATAAAAGAAACACCTCCGTATATTCGTATTTAAATTAAATACGGTATAAGAGGTGTTTTTTCCTTGTCTTATTTCATTGGGTCACTTCATAAGTATGCAAATTCAATGGAGGTGTTTTTATCAGTTTTCATAAAAGATTTTTTGCTTCCGCTGGAACGGATACGTTTTAATCTCAGCTGTATCTAAATCTTCATTGAATAAATGAATGGCTATAATTTGTCTACAATCGTAAGTATGGTAATAATATGTTCCAGACTCCATACACATTGCACTTGTATAGATCGTATTATCTAATATACCGTCTTCTGTTATTACTGCCCCCTTAGGAACCTCACAATTTGATAAGATATGAAAAATAGCCGATATCCCCTCTTCTTCGTTCTCTATACTTTGAATGTTTTGTTTGCCATATGCTGCCCGTACAAATCTTGATGGCGGGGTAAAATCTCCAGGAAGTCCCATCGTTCCTGAACCTTGACCAAAAGCACTTAATGGTACATCTCCCCACTCCGTTGGCGCAAATGGCTGCGATTTAAGACCAATATATTGTCTTAAATTTTGTAAATGCCAATTAAACTCCGGACTATTAGTCATCACTCCTATTGGATTGTCATACACTTTTATTCCATCAGCTGTCGGCTCAAGTACAATACACGCTCCCGATTTGTCTGCTAAAATCCAATGTAGCGGCGGATTGATTCCTAAAACTGGTAATGGCACATCTATAAAGGCAATGCTATCAATAGATTTTCTTACCTCTTCAACAGAATTGAACTGCGTGAGGCTCCAAGTCACAAAATCAAATGGCGCTACATTCGTTTTATTGCTATCTATATGATTACTATAAGTAGCAAATCCTGGGAAATAGAGAGTTGCACATGTCATACCAGCTTCATTTACTCCGTCCGCCATCATGACCCTTCCTCCAAAATTAATTCCCATTCCGACAACAGCCTTTTTCGCTCGGATCGTTTCACCAGTTATATTGTTCCACTGATAACGCCGAGGAATGATTATTACTTCTTGATTCATATCTAATGTGAAATCCATTGTTCTCGCAAAAAGATGTTGGAAATTTTTAGTTTGTAACGTCAAACTAGTACACATGAAGAAATCCCCCCATTTTATAGTTATATACACATTTTATAAAATTCTGATAAATACGTAAATTAAAAACCCTATTTATCACTAACAAAATAACCACCCAAACTAAAAATGCTATAATAAACCCAATGAAACTAAGGGGGCAAATTACTTTGCTTGGAACATGCATTCAATTTCATAAGTTTGGCAATCCAAAAGACGTATTACAAGTTGAATATAAAAATATAGAACCACTGAAAGATAATGAAGTTTTCGTTCGTATGCTAGTTAGACCGATTAATCCATCTGACTTAATTCCCATCACTGGAGCATACGCACATAGAATCCCTTTGCCTAACATACCTGGTTATGAAGGTGTTGGTATTGTAGAAGATGTAGGTGCTTTTGTTTCTAGAGACCTTATCGGTAAACGTGTGTTACCTTTACGCGGGGAAGGTACTTGGCAAGAATATGTGAAGACATTAGCTGATTTTGTAGTCCCTATTCCTGATTCCATTGATGATTTTACAGCGGCACAAATGTATATTAATCCCCTTACTGCGTGGGTTACATGTACGGAAACGCTAAACTTAAAACGAAATGACGTTTTATTAGTAAATGCTTGTGGATCCGCTATTGGCCATCTATTTGCGCAGTTATCTCAAATTTTAAACTTCCGATTCATTGCGGTGACAAGAAATAGTAAACATACAGAGGAATTACTTCAACTTGGCGCTCATCATGTAATAGATACTTCCACTGCCCCGCTTTATGAAACAGTTATGACATTAACAAACGGCAGAGGTGCAGACGCTGCGATTGATTCTATTGGGGGACCGGATGGAAATGAATTAGCTTTTTCCTTAAGGCCAAACGGACACTTTTTAACGATAGGTCTTCTATCGGGCGTACAAGTAAACTGGGCAGAGATTGTCACGAAAGCAAAAGTGCACGCGAACATATTTCATTTACGACATTGGAATAAAGATGTGTCCGCATATAAATGGCAAGAGACGTTTCGTCACTTAATTCGTTTAGTAGAAAATAAGCAATTACGTTTTATGACAGTACATTCTACATATGACTTAGCAGATGTGAAAGCGGCGGTTGATGTTGTGCAGTCTGCTGAGAAAACGAAAGGGAAAGTGTTTTTGACGAGTTATTAAATTGAGTACATTCAACTATCAATCCATTTAGTAGCATAGAATTTTAAGTAGCTTATGTAATTTAATTAAAAAAGCGAAAGGAGATTCTAACATGTGGTTACTCACAGCAATTACGCCTGTTGTAATAGCCGGAGGAATTGTAGTATATGTGATTAGAAGTCTTAAACATAAATATAACAACGGTAACTTAGATAAGAAAAAATCAAAAAACGCTCAAGTTTTATTAGATAGTTTAATACCAATAGGAATGCTTTTAGGGTGTTTGATCGGTATTATTGTTGGCATATTTTCTCCTGATTCATTACTACTTTCAGTTAGTTTAGGATCTGGAATAGGCTATTTATTTGGATTTTTTGCTTATGAAATTTATAGCAAGACAGGAAACAATTTTTCCTAATTCAAAAGGAATAAGCGGGACAGTACATAGTAATCATATGAAATATGTAACTGTCCTTTATTTTTGCATCAATGTTATCACCTTACCTTTCGCCTACTATACACCTCTTTTATTGATTTTTCTCTCCTCCCCTTTTTGCATATCCGCTTTTTTATTTTCATTGGATCTATATCCAAAGTAAAGTAGCGCACATGTAATAACAGAACCTACAATGTATCCTAAAAAACATCCTAACCAAAACATAGTTTAACCGCCTCCATTCATAATAAATTTTTATGTAATATAACTCTTTACATACTCCATCGTTTATTTCTATTAACTATACACTTTCTAAAGTTATTCATACCATTATTTCTCCCCTTACCTCAAATAACAATTTTTTTATTTATCATAAAGTTAACACTCTCGTTAAACATATATAAAGATTGCTGTATTTCTTACTTTTCTCCTTGAAAACGATATATACTATATTTGAAATAAGCGGGTGCGTCTGCTTATTATCTAAATTCCCGTGCAATACCCCCAATCCTAGCATCTTTTACAATAACGTTTTGCTTATTTTTTGTACTTATAATACGCCATCAACTCTTCTTCATTTTAACTTTAATCATGAAACAAAAAAATCCCCTCAAAGCATGAACTTTAAGGGGGAGCCTGTTTTTTATTTACTTATATACGTACAGCTGTACCACTTACAGCAACCATTAACATTCCATCACGAACAACTTCGTAATCTACGTCAATACCAACGATAGCGTTCGCACCTTTTTGTTTTGCAAGTTCTTTCATTTCATCCATTGCGATATCACGAGCTTCTTTTAGCTTGCTTTCGTAAGAACCAGCACGACCACCGACAACATCACGAACGGAAGCGAATAAATCGCGGACAATATTTGCACCCATAATAGCTTCACCATTTACAATATCGATATACTCAATAATTTCTTTACCTTGAATTCCAGACGTTGTTGTTACAATCATGACTGACACTCTCCTAATAAGTTGTAGTTTTAATTAGCTTTCTTATGTCTTTATTATGACACAGAAAAAATATCTAATCTATTGAATTACCTTACAGGAGTGTGACAATTTTGTAAGAATGAAACGCCTATTCTATTTAACGAATTCCCCGTAAGAATTCTCCTTCCTCAAGTGTGTGAAGGGCGTAGCCCAACGATAGGTGGGAGATGAATTTCGGTTTGGCGTAGCCAAAAGGCTTTGCCTTTTATTGTCACCTTGTATTGGTCGTGAAATACAGAAGAAATGTATTTGATGATGATATGTCGGACTATGCAAAAGACATTTTTGTCCGACTATCTGAAACCTATAACATCACATTAGTTGAATGGAATCATGATGTAGACCATGTGCATATCTTATTCAAGGCACATCCGAATACAGAAATGACAAAGTTCATTAATGCTTATAAAAGTGCAAGTTCTCGACTAATCAAGAGAGACTTTCCCCATGTGAGAAAGAAACTTTGGAAAGAAATGTTTTGGTCAAGAAGCTTTTGCTTGATTACTACGGGTGGTTCACCGATAGATGTAGTAAAGAAATATATTGAACATCAAGGAAAAAGTGAGGTGTAGGAAATGTTAAAATCATACAAATATCGTATCTATCCAAATAAAGAACAACAAATGTTTTTCTCAAAAACATTTGGATGTGTTCGATTTGTATACAACAAGATGCTTGCAGATAGAATCAAATCTTATCAAGAATCACAGGATAAACTTGATAAATCTGTTAAATATCCTACGCCTGCACAATATAAGGCTGAATTTCCATTCCTAAAGGAAGTCGATAGTCTTGCGTTGGCGAATGCTCAAATGAATTTGAATAAAGCATACGCTAACTTTTTCCGTGATAAATCTGTTGGATTCCCAAAATTCAAAAGTAAGAAAGATAACCATCGTAGTTATACAACAAATAACCAAAAAGGCACGGTTTACATTGAGAGTGGTTATATCAAGCTGCCAAAACTAAAGACCTTGGTAAAGATTAAACAGCACAGACAATTCTTTGGGTTAATTAAGTCTACTACAGTGTCTCAAACACCTACTGGTAAATACTTTGTATCGATTTTAGTAGAAGAAAATGAGCAATTGTTTCCTAAAGTTGATACAAAAGTTGGTATTGATGTTGGGCTAAAAGACTTTGCAATATTGTCTAATGGCAAGAAATATGAGAACCCTAAATGGTTGAGAAAAGCCGAAAGAAGATTAGCTCTTCTGCAGCGCTCTTTGTCGCGTAAAAAGAAAGGTTCAAACAATAGAAACAAGGCCAGGTTACAAGTTGCAAGACTTCATGAGAAGATTGCGAATCAACGCAATGATTTTCTTCACAAGATAAGCAATGAAATCACAAACGAAAACCAAGTAATTGTGATTGAGGACTTGAAAGTGAAGAACATGCAAAAGAATCACAAATTAGCAAAAGCAATCAGTGAAGTATCTTGGGCTAAATTCAGAGAGCACCTTGACTATAAAGCAATATGGAAAGGTCGCGATTTGATAATCGCACCTAAGAATTATGCGAGTAGCCAATTGTGTTCTTGCTGTGGTTATAAAAATAAGGAAGTCAAGAATCTAAGCCTTAGAGAGTGGACTTGCCCTGAATGCAATAGCCATCATGATAGAGATGTAAATGCAAGTATAAACTTACTAAAATTATCCATGTAATTGGTATTTTCTTTAGGGGTAGGTACTACCCTTATAGCTTGGTAAATATAGATAGCTAATAAAAGTATCTACTTCCCAAGAAGCTCCCACTTCAAACAGTCCGTAAGGACGTTAAGTTGTGAGTAGTTCACTAAAGCGCTTTAACATTAGGATACATAAACGATTCTCTATTTTCTTTCCAATCTTTTTCTACTTCTTTAAAAGTTGGTCGTCCTAATTCTTTATTATTTTCATGTTTACTAAACCACTTTTTCACATACTGGTCTCCATTTTTATTTTGAACTGTACAAAGGAAACTATTACTGCTATCCTTTAATATTTTTACAATCACGAAAAGGCACCTCTTCCCTTTTAAATAACATGATAGAACTTGATCTTTTACTATAAGCCCTTCCTCTCTTATAGTCATACGACTCCTCGGCCGCGCCAAAGTTGTAAGATCAAAAAACGATATTCACTTTGTTTATATTTTATTTAAAGAAATCAGAGTTATAGGCATTATGCTTATCAAATATTTTATAGATTTCTAACTTATCATCTAATTTTGCATCTACTAAAATTAATATATTTCCATCGTAAATATACTCTTCATATTTCTTAGCATGGGCTTCAGGGATTCCTAAGCCGATAAATGCTCCTATTAAACTTCCAGCTCCACCGCCAATACCGGCTCCTCCAATAGCTGCTGCGATCGGTCCTGCTGCTACGATTGGACCCATTCCAGAAACGGCAAGTATACCAAGACCTGTTAATAAACCACCGAGTCCGCCTGCTACACCTCCTGCTACAAGCCCTGTTGCTGAAAAGATATCCGCTTTATGTGCAGTTTCATGATTTACTTTTTCACCCGATTTTTCTTCAAGGTGTTCAATTTCCTTTTGATTTTTCGCAATAGCTGAAATGTTATCTGCTGAGTATCCTTTATCATTTAATTCATTAATAACGAGTGCCGCATCATCAATTGTTCTAAAAACGCCTACTATTTTTCTATCTAAATTCATAACTATTAACCTCCTAAAATTTTATATAATGTTTCTTGATTTTTCTTCATTTCTGTATACACTAATCTTCTTATTAACATAACCATTTACGAAAAAAGCGAATAGTAAAAGTACTACAAGTGAACTACTTAACAAGTAAATTAAATCAAATGTAATATCAATCATCATTTCATTCATGTATACCAGGCTCCTTTTTATTTAAAGTAAAAGTATATTTTAATAGACTAATCTACTAAACATAGACATCTTACAATTCATCTTCAGTCAATCTCTTTGTAGTATATGTATACCCTTCCTAACCTTTTCTAAACGTAAAAAACTATACTTATATTTTTTCTTATTTATATGTTTAACATTTTTTAAAACGGGTATGTTTATATTGTTATGCTTACTATATGGAAAGGAATATTACGATGAACGCCATTCACTCTACTACTATTTCTTATAATGAAACACCTACAATAACTCAGATTCATCATTTTTATGCTTTAATGACAACATTTCAAGCTAATTTATTTATAAGTAAACATGGAACAATGACATCAATCAAAAATTTAAGCACTCTAGTATCCTTTTTCCTTACTGTAAAAAAGAGAGATCTTGTATTATTTATTTTTGAAGGAATAGATGCAAAAAGAGCTTTAAGAACACTCTTCCCTTCTTAGAATGTTTGTTATCCTCTATTCCCTCGTCTACTACCTTTCATATATGTTTTTATATTTCAAAATGATTTCCTCTATTAAAAAAGAACCCCCTAATACAATAGGGGGATTTCTAGTTTGACCTTATGAAAACTGATATAATATATATTACGTTTTTCATTCTTTAAAATAGAAAAGTTTTAATAACCTTGAAGGTAGGAATTTTTAATGAACTCGAAAGCAAAATTTAGTATTCGCTACAAAATTATGGCTGGTTATTTAGTTATCATTTTGTTCTTACTTGTTTCTTTCATTATGTTAAACAATGAGATTTCCAGCTTACAAAAATCTCGTAATTTTATTATTGATCACGATTTTAAAGTTCTCAATTTAACGAATCAAGTGGAGAAAGAGTTACTAACAATTGAAAATAAAGCGAAAGGGTTTATCATTTCTAATAACCCTAATTACGTGCAATCCCTTAACTCTGCGGAAAAGGATTACGAAAAACATTATCAAGATCTTTTTGCTTTATTAGAGGATAACCCCTCTCAGCAAGAAAAATTAAAACAGATTAACGAAAACATTACTAGTTGGATTAATAAAGAGATTCACCCACTCATTACAAATAATAATAGTAATAATGTACAAACAATCGACACGACTCAAATTCAATCATTACAATCGCAGGTAACTAACTTCCGGAGCACTGAGGAGCAACTAACGAAAAAAAGAGCTGCACAATTAGATACTGAAAATAATAAATTAGAGATTTGGTTATACAGTTTATTGTTCTTACTTTCTTGTATTTCTATTATCGTTTCACTCTATATTTCGAATTCCATTACAAAAACGATTAAAAATGTAATTCAAGCTATTAAATCCATTTCTTCTAAAGAAAAAATTACGGAAAGAATTCATGTAAATACACATGATGAAATAAAAGATCTTGCTCATACAACAAATCACCTACTAGACGAAATATCAAAAAGAGAGTGGTTACAAACTGAGCTTGCTGAATTAATTTTAATGTATCAAGGTGTATCTTCTATTGAGATGTTAGGTAAAAAAATTCTTAGTGGAATTATACAAAAAACGCAAACTTCTTGCGGTGCATTCTATGTACGCGAAGAATATGAAGAAACTGTCTACTATGTGAAAAAAGCTTCTTTCGCCGATCAAGGTACTGATATTGGAAAACAATCTATTAAAATGGGTGAAGGTTTCATTGGACAGTCTGCCTTAGAAAAGAAAAGTTTTATTCTCAGGGATATACCAGAAGATTTTCGTTACGTTACTACTGGCTTATTAGAAATACGTCCTAAAAATCTACTAGTCATCCCTATCTTATTTGAGGATGAAGTGATTGCAGTAATGGAGTTAGTAAGTGTAACTGAGATTTCAGACTTACATCAAGATTTAATTCAACAAACTATTGATAATCTAGGTTTAACAATCCATAGCATTATAGGACGTATGCGAATTCAAACTCTTTTACATGAATCACAAGCAATGACAGAAGAGTTACAAGTTCAATCAGAAGAATTACAAACGCAAGCTGAAGAACTACAAATGCAAGCTGAAGAATTACGAACAACGAATGAACAATTAGAGTCTAGAACTGAAGAAGCTGAACAAAAGACAGCTGACTTACAAATTACCAAATCAGAATTAGAAGAAAAAGCAAGCGAGTTGTTACGCAGCTCAAAATACAAATCTGAGTTCCTAGCAAATATGTCACATGAATTACGCACACCGTTAAATAGTATTTTACTATTATCTGAAATGTTAAGAGAAAATCATGATAATCATTTATCGGATGATGAAATTGAACTAGCAACTGTCATTCATTCATCAGGGAAAGACTTACTTAATTTAATTAATGACATACTAGATTTATCTAAAGTAGAAGCAGGCAAACTAGACATCATTTTTGAAGCAACGAACATAAGTGACATGGCAGCCAATATGCATCAAAACTTTTTACATATAGCTGCACAAAAAAATGTCGAATTTACGATTGAAGACAGTGATGCGATTCCTAATCTGTTTTATACAGATGCAAAACGGATCGAGCAAATTATTAAAAACTTATTATCCAATGCATTTAAATTCACAGAAAAAGGATCCGTTTCTTTACATTTTGATTCGATAGAAACAACCAATTTGAGTCATGATATGCAGTCTATAAGTAAAGATTGGATTACAATTTCAGTAAAAGATACTGGTATTGGTATCGCTAAAGAACAGCATCAACTTATTTTCGAAGCCTTTCAACAGGCAGATGGAGCAACGATTCGAAAGTATGGTGGTACAGGACTAGGTTTATCTATTTGTAAAGAGTTTGCTAGATTGTTAGGTGGTTGGATTACGTTAGAGAGTAATGTAGGAGAAGGTAGTACTTTCACGGTATTTATTCCTAACCTTCCAAATGGATTACATGATATACAGTTATCCAATTTAGAAGTCGCAGCAACGATAGAAGATGTTATTCCTGCTGAAGTTGTTGAAGAAACTATCGTTACTACCGAAACAAATAACGTCTTCCAAGAGAAAACCATTTTAATTGTCGATGATGATCATCGAAATATATTTGCGTTACAAAATGCATTAAAAAAACAAAATGCCAACATTATTACTGCCCAAAACGGCATAGAGTGTTTAGAAATACTAAAAAGCAATACAAATATTGACCTTATTTTAATGGATATTATGATGCCTAATATGGACGGTTATGAAACGATGGAAAATATCCGAATGAACTTAGGGTTACATGAAATACCTATTATCGCATTAACTGCTAAAGCAATGCCAAATGATAAGGAAAAATGTTTATCTGCTGGCGCTTCAGATTATATAAGTAAACCATTAAACCTACATCAACTCTATTCGGTAATGAGTGTATGGTTAATAAAATAAGTGAGGTTTAGTTGGAGTGGAAAATAAGTATTATAATTTTGATCCATCAGTAGATACGGATGAGCGCACGAACTTAGAAATTGAATTACTATTGGAAGCGGTATTTAAACTATCAGGATTTGATTTTCGCCAATATGCTCGCACATCTATTTATAGAAGGATTTGTAATCGAATGCAGCTCTCTAATATCCCAACCATTTCAAAATTAATTGAAAAAGTAATTCACGAGGAAGGGGTTTTAGAACAGTTATTAAATGATTTCTCGATTAATGTAACTGAGATGTTCCGTAACCCTGCCTTTTTTAAAGCGCTAAGAGAGCATGTTATTCCCGAATTGAAAAAGCAACCTGAAATTAGAATTTGGCATGCTGGATGCGCAACTGGTGAAGAAGTATTATCGATGTCCATCTTACTTCACGAAGAAGGATTAAGTGAAAAGTCGGTTATTTACGCAACAGATATGAATACAAATGTGTTAGAAAAAGCAAAACAAGGCATCCTCCCGTTAAATAAAATGCAAACTTATACGAAAAACTATTTACAAGCTGGCGGTACACAAGCATTTTCTAACTATTATTCAACAGATAATCGTTTTGCTTATTTTAATCCTTCACTGTTACAAAACATTATTTTTGCACAGCATAATTTAGTAACCGATCAATCTTTTAACGAGTTTCATATTATACTTTGTCGTAACGTTTTAATTTACTTTACAAGTAAACTTCAAAATCAAGTGCAGCAACTATTTTATGAAAGCTTAAGTCACAATGGTTTTCTATGTTTAGGGAATAAAGAAACTCTTCGTTTTTCAAATATAATGCCGCATTATACCCAATTTAATCCTAGTGAACAAATTTATCAAAAAATACAATAAAAAGCGTATGAAATCCTCTGTTTGGATTTCATACGCTTTTTATTTCGCATTCGTTTGTATCATAATTAGACACATATCATCTGATTGCGCTTTCTTTTGTTCTTCCTTGTAAAATCCTTCTATCTCGCCTTCTAAATCTCCCCATTTTCTTTCTGTAAAAGTACGTAATTTCTCTTCAGACTCAAATTCATCATTTGCAATGGCTTCAAGAACACCATCTGTAAACAATAATATTTGAGCGTTCTTCTCAAAAGGTATAACTGTTTTTTTAACTTTTATTTCATCAAAAAAGCCTACTGCACAACTCCCGCGATCCAGTTCAACTACATTTGTTTCATCAACTAAAACATATCCAGCAGGATGCCCTGCATTTACATATTCAACTGTTCTATCTTCTGTATTAACAACTAAGTATATCGCCGTAAAATAATAAGGAATATTATCATTTTCATTATGTAAAAGGGTCATATATTTATTTAATTCTTTAATAACGAGTTCTGGATCAATTAAACATTTAATTGTTTCACGTAATACAGACGAAATAAACATACAAACTAATGAAGCAGATACACCATGTCCCATCACATCTAATAATATAATACCGTAGCGATTTTCATCGATTTTATACCAATAATACATATCTCCAGCTAGTTTAAATGAAGGTAAGTAACTTGCTTCAATTTTTATATGATCTTCTCGTAATGGGCTACTTAATAAGTTTCTTTGTACTTGCGTAGCTAAATCTAATTCATTCCGAAGATTTTCTTCTTGTTCTTTATGCCAATTTAATTCTGATTTCAAGCGTAACGCTACACGCATACGTGCTAATAGTTCAACTTTATTTATAGGTTTCGTAATATAATCCATTGCCCCCATATCAAGAGCTTCGGCCAATTTATTTGCATCCTCTAAAGCTGTAACAAAAATAATAGGGATATCTTTAAACTTCTCCTCTTTTTGTAATCGCCTACAAACTTCAAGTCCATCAATTTCAGGCATCATAATATCTAATAGTATTAAATCAATTTCATTATGCCTGGAAGAATCTTTTCCAAACTGTATGTATTCGAAGAGCTCTTGTGCAGAATTGAGCGATACAAGATCATGATATCCGGCTTGTTTTAAAATCTTCTCAATTACAAATATGTTAACCGGATTATCATCAACAATTAAAATGGACACAAGTTATTTCCCCTTTTCTTATTTAAAATGTAAATCTATTATCATTTTCTATTTTTCTAGTATTACATACTCAGTTACAAAATGAAAATTTCTTACTCAAACATATTTATACAACAAAAGAACAAACCCCTAGAAATAGGAATTTGTTCTTTCACTCTATAAATTTCTACTTTTAATTTAAAACCATTGCTTTATCATTTAAAAGACGATCTAATTCTTCCATATGATTTGTTTCATCTGCAATCATATCTTCTAACTTTACAACTAACTCTGTCATATTTAATTTCGCTGCCTGTTCTTTTCTCGTTTCATAACGCTTAATTGTTTCATATTCTGATTGTCTAGCGGATTCTAACATTTCTCTAACATCTTCTACTTGTTTCACTGGTAAAGGGATCGTAGTAGGTGTACCACCTAGCGTCTTAATTTTCTCCGCTAAATATAGGGCATGTCCTTGTTCATCACTAATTTCAGATTCAAAGAAAGGTTTTAACACTTGTCTATATATACCAGAAACTGTAGCTGCATTATGGTTATACATAATAATTGCTGAGTATTCTCCTGCTAAATCTTCATTCAATCCTTCGATTAGTTCTTTCACATCGTGTGACATTTTCATATCTCCTCCTATACTTAATAAGTACCCCTTTTCTCATGTTTTAAACATAATTATTTTTAATTTTTATGTATCTAAAAATGCGGCTTGCTTCAATTTACTTATCGCTTGTCTTTTAATACGAGAAACGTGCATTTGTGAAATACCTAACCGTTCCCCTGTATCTTTTTGATTTAAATTTTCTCCAAATATATAATGAATAACACTCTTTTCCGTATCATTTAATACGTTAAAAATATCCTTTAAAACGAGACGCCTTTCTGTCTCTTCATATCCTTGCTCTACTTCACCTACAGATTCAATTCTTGCTACCGAACTTCCATCAGATGAATTTTCAACTACATCATCTAAGGAAGATACTCGATAATTATTTTTGGCATCCATAATTTCTAGAACTTCCTCTTCAGATAATCCTAAATGATTTGCGATTTCTATTATCTTCGGTGAACGTTGCAGGTGATCTGTTAACTCCTCTATCGCAAGTTTAATTTTCCCGCCTAAATCTTTAATTCGCCTTGGGACGTGAATACCCCAAGTTTTATCACGCAAATACTTCTTTATTTCCCCTACTATCGTAGGTATTGCAAACGGCTCAAAAGCATTCCCTATCGAATAATCATACCTTCTTATTGCGCCTAAAAGCCCTAACATACCTACTTGTATAATATCCTCATGCATCGGCCCGCCTTTTGAATAGCGATATGCAATGGAATATACGAGATTTTTATAATGATTAACTAACCTTTCCTGCGCTTCATTACATTGGTTTTGTTGGAAGTCTGCAATTAGTTTAATAACGTCTTCTTTAGTAAGATTCGTAGGTTGAGATTGGATTTCCATCATTCTCCACCTGCTCTCTTTGTATATATTTTGTCATTAAAACCGTCATGCCCTCATCATGCATGATTTGTATATCATCCATTAACGTATTGATTAAATATAAACCTAAACCATTTTCTGGCAAATGTTCTACTGGTTTACTAATATCATACGGACCAACTTTTCTTTTTAAGTTATTAAAATCAAAGCTAACCCCATTATCCGCAACCATAATTTCTAATCGATTTTCATATAGCCCAAAGACAATTGTAATTTCTCCAACGTCTTCTTTGTATGCATGTTGTACAATGTTTGTACAAGCTTCACTAATAGCAATTTTCATATCTTCTATATCGTCATAAGCAAAGCCCATTCGATTCGCAACACCAGCCATTGTTAAACGAATAATAGCCACATATTCTGCCTTTGCAGGAATTTTCATTTCTATCTTTTCAAATTTCTCCATCATCCCTAGTCACCTTCTTTCAACTTTTTCAAAATCGGAATTCAAGTTTAATATTTCTGTTAACCCTGTAATATCAAATAATCTTTTTAATCTTTTAGATACACCAATAAACTCTAGTTTTCCATCACTTTTCTTAATTGCTTTTAATAGCGCTATAAAAACACCTAAACCGGTACTATCCATATAATCTACGTTATTAAAATCTACTACAATCTGAACCTCTTTTTCGCTTGCAATAGGCATGATCTTATTTTTTAAATCTGATGCCGTATATGCATCAATCTCACCATTAAGTTCTACCTTATAACCTACATCATTTTGCAAAATATTTATTGCCAAATTCATCATTTCCGCCCCCTTATTTCAAACTACTACTATCTTAATTACCCATAAAAATTAATTTCAAACATATTTTTTTATTTTCATTATAAATAAATTTTCTACACCTTTCTCGGCTTAACACGTAAAAAATACTACTAAATGTTTAAAACTTATAAATTTGTGTATGTATAATGTATAAACATTATTTTTAGGGGGATCTATCTATGGAAGAGCACAACTTTAAAAAGGGAGATTTCGTTCAATTTTCTTATCGACACGATCATGCTACAACGTTAGTTGGTTCCATTATTAACATACTAACGAATACAATTGTAGTTGATATAGGTAATAGCGAGGACTTATCTCATATAGAACCGAGGCAGGTCGTAAGAATAAATAATTGTGAAAAAGTAACGATGGTTTAATACATAATAGAAAGTGTAATTTCAAAGAGTGGGGGGCATCCCCCACTCTTTCCTATGCAGATTACATAAAAAAAGCATCCAATTATTTTAATCGGATGCTTTTTTTATGTATATTTATCAGTTCATTAACTTTATAGTTATATATAATAAACTTAAGATTACTATTCATTATCATACTTACGCTTTCCGCAGCATTCTAGAGAAGAATGTAACGATTAAAATAAAGACGATTGCACCTAATAACGCTGGAAGAACAAAAATGCCTCCCCATTCAGGACCCCAATGACCAAATAACGCACTACCTACCCAAGATCCAATTAAACCAGCAATCACATTACCAACTATACCTAAAGGAAAGTCTTTTCCCGTAATCATTCCAGCTAACGCACCAATAAGTCCACCTACAATACACGTAATAATAAGTCCCACAATTAAACCTCCTATATTGTTTTTATATTTGATTTATCAAGCTTTGGTATGTAACCAAAGCTTGATAAACATGTATTACTCTTTATTATCCAATCCATCACTTATCTTTTGTTTCACTTTTCCGACTTTTTCTTTTATCGTTCCCTTCGTCTTCTCCCACTTCCCTTCATTTTTCAACTCTCTATCTTCTGTAACTTCACCAATTCCTTCTTTTACTTGTCCCTTTGTCTTTTCAACTTTACCCGTAATTTGTTCTTTTAGCCCGCTCTCACTCATATTTCCAATCTCCTTTTCGTAATAGATTTATAGATTTAAAGGATACAAATTTAAAGAGAATACGTGCATCTTCTTTCTTGTAACCATTCACCGGCTCTTTCTAAATCCTTAACGAATAACAAGATTTTTCCTTCATCCAGCTTTTCTTCATAAAAGTT
Source organism: Bacillus sp. 22475 (assembly GCF_052044835.1). Lineage (NCBI taxonomy): Bacteria > Bacillati > Bacillota > Bacilli > Caryophanales > Bacillaceae > Bacillus > Bacillus sp. 22475. The sequence goes on from NZ_JBQENW010000045.1 coordinate 16,659, forward strand.
AGCTTCTTCCTCATTAAGTCCTAACTCTTGCATCTTATTTCTTAACTGATCTCCCGTTTTTTGAAAGACATTAATAATGCTTGTCCCAAGTCCTTCCTCTTTTATTCCAATCGTGTTCACGTCTGCATTATCTGCGATTCTATCTGTCCTCTCTTTCTCGTGTGTTAATACGTAAATATCTTTTTGGTCTATTCCTTTCTTCACTAGATCATTCGCCGCATTCATGACCTCTTTCTCCGTAATAAATTCATATACAAAAGGTTTACTGTACTTCGTTTCCATCTTTAACTTCCTCCTTTAAAAATGAATTATTTGTTATATTATATGTAGTACACCCATTTTCGAAATGTTAAACATAAAATATGAAAAAAGTTATGTTAATTTTGATTTTAATAGAAATGAACAACATCATTTACCACTTTAAAACATCTTCCCTTACAATAACTACCTAAATTGACGGAAAATTGCTATAATTAAACCAGAGGAGGGATACTATGAAAAAAACCATATCTATATGCGCTCTAACCGCTCTATCTTTCACTTTAATAGGCTGTACAAACACCTCGACTACAGATAAAGCTTCACAAGTTAAGCAAGAACGCACACAACATACCTTTCAATTAAACTCCGCAAATATTTCAGACATTGAAATACTAAAAACAACAAATCATACTACTTCCAAATCTCAAACAGATAACGAAGAAATGATAAAATCTATCGTTTCAGCAGTTCAAAATGGAACACCTAAAACAATCACTTTAGATCAAAAAAAGAAAGAATCTGCACATTCTACTATTACCGTTACATATAAAGATGACTCAAAAGAAGAATTTCTTGTTTGGGTTGATAATAAGGAACAAATTACAATCGCTAAAAATGAGAAGAAAGATAAGGTAGACAGTGTGCTAGTGAACATTAAAGATGCTAAAATGATGAAGGATTTCTTTTAAAATTCTAGTTAACGTTAAAAAAAGAGTAGGATTACACCCTACTCTTTTGTTTAATTATGCTCAATAAATAGAATTTTATAAAATCTATTTAAGGTCTAATTTTACTAAATCATGTTGTAAAACATTATTTCCTTCTTGTGGGTTAAATACGATTGCACTAAGACCAAAAACATTCGTAACAACATCTCTATCTTTCGGACGAATGATTCTTACTTCATAAGCAAAAAGTGCTGGAGGAAGAGCCGCTGAACGGAAAGTAACATATCGATTAGGTGGCAATGTTTGCGTTGAAGGGTCTATTAATGGTAACAATACCGGAGAACCAGATGACCAATCAAACATTTCAACAGTTACTCTACGAGTATCATCTGGATCAACATTCATAGCTTCAACAGTAAGAAATAACGTAGCGGAATGTCTACGTAATACACCCGTTGACAAAGTTTCATTGTGATGTTTATGACATCTTCCAGGAGGATGACCATAGCCGTAGCTCATATCAATTCCCCCCTTTCATTTACAATTAAGGACAAGTATTCCTTATAATATATAATGCTAGTATTATTTTAATGAAAGGTATAAAAGCGGATTTCTATCTATTCGCTCTTAAAGAATAATATGGATTCTCCTGTTTTTCCTTTGAACTCCTGCTAAGAATAAATCTATTTTGAAAAGGACCTGCTCCATTTATTCGTAAAAAGCATAAAGTAAATGGAATCCGTTAAAACACATGAGTGAACCTTTGTTTTTCTCCTCCTATTTAAAGGAGGAACTGTTATGGGCTTTGGTGGTAGTTGTGGTGGCTGTGGCTTCGCTGGAGGATTTGCTTTATTAGTTGTATTGTTTATTTTATTAATCATCGTTGGAGCTGCTTGCTTCTGCTAAAAACTATCGAAAGGACGCTCACGTGAGTGTCCTTTCTTCATGAAAAAAGTCCCACGCAATGTGCAGAGGTTCAAGTGTAACGAATACTTTAAAAATTTAGTATTACATTCCCCCTCCAAAATGAACTTCGATGCTATAAATTTCGTTTAGGTGCAATCTTAATATTTTAGTTTAATAGCAATATGGTGAAACTTTATTCCAAACAATATTGCTATTGCACCAAAGTAAAACAAACTGGACAACCTAGATTTCAAACTGTAAGATTAGATGTTGGTGAAATCGGGCAGCAAAGCATATATAGAAAATAGGTGTTAATTTTGAAAATCAATAAAAAATTTGAACCATTAATTTTTAATATCTTAATGATTTTAGGTATATCTAGTATTATCTCTTTCGTCATGGTTTCAATGAATGTTGGATATACAGCTTTATTTCTCAAATCATGGATGAAAACATGGGGAATTGCTTTCGTACTTGCATTTTTAGCTTCTAAATTATTACCCTTTGTAGTTAAAAAGATAATGAAAATCTTCACTTTTGTTGAGAATGATGCTTAAGAATAAAGTGATGTACTGCGTAGGTTCATTCCAATTAAAAGAATTCATTATCACAAAAACTTAACCTAGTAAAATGTTTCAAATCGAAGAAAGACACCTTCAAGGTTGTCTTTTCTTTATAAGTAAAAAAAGCTCGCCTATTTCCGTAGGCGAGCTTTATCTTTATTACACAATATGAAAGTATACTCTCTTTTTCTCTGAAATTTTATGTAATTTTACATATTCATGAACATACATGTCTTGATGGACTTTATCTATATACTCATGGCAGTAATCCATTGAAAATGTATCTGCTTGAAAGCAAAACTCTCTTTTAGAAAAAAAAAAAAGACACCCTAAAGTTCATTCCTCCGACTTGAACCTCTTTAATTTTAATAATATGTATTGGACTCTTATCTAAAAAATAATCTAATGTATTCCAATAAGAGAAAGATAATGATAAAATAAAAGTGCAACAAGATGTTGCTTAGTTTTTAAATTTTATGGGAATAACACAAAAGCTAGGTTTGGTCGCCAAGTTTTTTCATTCCTATCGGTCATGAAATACCCCGGTTGGTCGCTGGGGTATTTCTTTTTTATTAACGTATATATAGGTCTATTATGGACAAAATAAAATATAATCTTAGTAGAAGATAGAACACTGACATCTTTGCCGCTTCTAAATCACTTTGGTCTTGTGCGAAGAAAGTATGGTCAGTACTTTCAGCTCAGTGTTCGATCTACTTTAGTTTTTGAGTTGAGTGTTGCTAATCATAGCAGCACTTTTTTACATTCCAATTTGTTCTTTGATGAATTGAATTATATGTTTTACAAACTGGCTTTGCGTGAAGAAGTAATGAATATTTCTCAGTACTGTCGTCCACGATGCTAGATTACTTACGAAAGACTGGGATTCTGTCTTTTTGGTCGCCTTTTTTTTACGTTTTTTCATTCCTGTCCCTCCCTTCATAAGGGAAGGGCAAAGATGGCACATTTTATATTTTAAAGAGTTATATAGAAGAGGACAATCTATTCATTAGCAAAATAAAGAAAAGACACCCTAAGGTGCCTTCCTCCGACTTGAACCACTTTAATTTTAATAATATGTATTAGACTCCCATCCAACTATTATTTTACTATGTTAAGTTATTTTTGTTTATTGAGAAATACAATAATTTATTTATGTTGGTCGTCTGTATGGTCCATGCAGCGATTAACAAGAGGACAATAGCAGTGATGACACCTAAAAATCATTGCTTGAGCCGATGGCTAGAAACATAAGCATTACTGTGTATTTATGAAATCTCATTATAAGCAACCTCCTAGTGGAACTACACATTGGTAGAAAAATATATATACTTCTACTTGATAAGTTCTTATTTTAATCATATATAAAAGGAAATGAAACCGGCTATAACAGTCAATGGAAGGATTACTGCGAGTTTATTTTTTAGAGGGACACGCTTGTCTGGGACGCCGGGGATGGATAACAAAAGCTAGTAAAACAATTACTCCAATAATACCTAAAAGTGTATGAATGATGATCATCCTCCTAAGTAATATTATTATTAAAATTATATCACATTCAAATGTTTATAAAGTAAATATTTTACAATATAACCCAGATGTTGCATTTTTAAATTCAAAAAAGCCCCTCAAAGCATCAGCTTTAAGAGACCCCATCCTATCATCTTCTCTCTTCATACAATCGATTTGCTTTATACGAGCAAACGAAATACATAACAATTGCAGCAGGGATAAACAAACATGCAAAGCCTCTCATCAATGCAAATGGCGTTTCAAATAAGAATGACCATAGAAATGATACACCTTGCTTATCCCATAATCCTGGCGTCAAGTATAGTTCTTTCGGATTTAGAAAGGCTCCTAAATTCATTGTATTACTATACATAAATAAAAATAATATCGGCAAATAACAGATCGCTAATTCTAAAAATGTTTTAGATAGACGCTTATACTTCCCTGCTCGTGACATTGGATCTGAAAAAATGTCATCTTCACTTTCTTCATCTACCTTTTTAAAATATTGCGTACCTGACCACCTATTACCAGCTATATGCTCCCAGCCACTATCTTCAAATAATGTGCAGTAATTAATAAAATCACTTTTTCTACTAAATACTCTATGGTCTATTTTAATCGTCGCATCTTCCGGTTCTGTATATCTAAATGTATAACCAAATATATTGCTTTCTAGTTGATAGCCTTTCCAAGCCATCTCCTCTAACCATTTTTCCTCTTTCTCAAAATCTAAAAAGAATTTCAATCTCCACATCATCGTTTCCCCCTAACTATACGTGTAATAAACTTTTTGTAACTGCAATAATGTGCTGCATTCTCATAAAGTCTAAATGCAATACTTCTTTCCCGCGTTCCGTAATGACATACACTTTTCTTCGTTTATCTTCGCTTTTTACCGATTCTATTAACCCTTGTTTTAATAAATTTTCAACCGCACCATACAATGTACCCGCTGCGATTTTCACTTGATGATTACTCAGTTCCTCCACCTTTTGCATAATTAAATATCCATGAGCTGGCTCTAACAAAGCTAAAAGAACGTAATACGTTGTTTCCGTTAATGGTAAATTTTTATCTCTATTCATAAAGACCTCCAATGTAACGATAACTATATAGCTAAACTATATAGTTAAACTGTATAGTTTAATTTTATACAGTCAAACTGTATATGTCAAATGTAGGAATAACTTTACAATCCATAACAAAAACGCTACCTTTTTAAAAGATAGCGTTTTTGTTTTACCTTTGCTTATTCTTCGCCTTCATTTGCTCTTCATAAACAAACTTCGCGGTCATAAAGTCGTTAGAAAAATCTTTCAATGCATTCTTCATTACATTTAATTCTTCTTGTGATTTAATTTCAATACTGTTTAAGAAATCAAATGCTTTTGATTGTTCCTCCGCAACAAAGTTTTGTGTCATATAGTCATCTTGGAAATCTTGCTTCGCTTTTTCTTTTACTTTATTCATTGCCTCTGTTTTGTTTATGCTTTTCATAGGGTTTTCGAATGCTCCAGTAGGTTGTTCCGGTTTTGGCTCTTCTTTCTTTTCCAGCTGTTGCGCTGGTGCTGGTTGTTGTGGTTCTTGCTTTGGTTGTTCTTGTTGAACCGGCTGCTGCGCTACTGAAGTGACCCCTAAAAGTTAGACACGGTTATTTCATTAGGCAGCTTGATAAAAGTGAGTCCGGTATTGTACCGGGCTCATTTTTAATTTTGCCTTAATCCGTTTCGTATTATAATAATCTATATATTTTTCTAATTCTATTTTAAAGTGCTCTACATTTTCAAATTCTTTTATGTAGAG
>NZ_JBQENW010000046.1:0-22019 GCF_052044835.1 Bacillus sp. 22475
AAGGCAAAATTAAAGGGTATGAGCCCAGTACAATACCGGGCTCATACCCTAGAGGCTGCCTAATGAAACGACCTGTCTAACTTTCGGGGGTCACTTCAATTTGCAAAGGCTTTTTTTATTGGAGGGATATATGTGAAAAATGGAGTGAAGCATGCGTTACCAACGGAAGTACAACAGTTAATGGAGCGGTACACAGTAGAATTAAAAGAAATTTTTTTGGATGAAAAAATAGTCGGGGTATATATTTACGGATCCATCGCACTAGGTGCATTTCATAAGGAAACGAGCGATGTTGATTTTGTTACAGTGATAAATGATTCCGTGAATGAAGCTGAAAAACAGCAGATTGTGGAACTACATAAGAAGCTTAGTGATGATACACTAGGTAAAAGAATGGATGGTATGTATATTCCGCTTGCTGACTTAGGGAAATACAATGATGAAATGAACGAGTACGTGTATTGTGCAGATGGTAAAGCTAATGTTGGTCATTGGGACATTAATGCAGTCACATGGTGGACGTTGAAAAATCAAGGCATTACAGTTACAGGAAAAGAAGCAGAAGATCTTCCGCTGCAAATACAATGGAATGATGTAATAAATACGATGAAATACAACGTAGAACAGTACTGGAGTGAAAAGGTGAAGAAGCCATATTTATTTTTTATAGAAGAGTGGGTAGAATCAGCTGTCGTTACGATGGGACGCATTTTATATACACTAGATTATAAAACAATCGTTTCAAAAGATAGAGGATTGCAATACTTGTCAGAACGTTCAGCGGAAGAATGGGAGCTCTTATTAAAAGAAGTAACGAGAATACGGCACAATCCAAAAGAAAAGCGAATGCTCTCAAGGTGGAGAAGAGCAGATATGACGAAGAGGTACTTACTGCATTTAATTGAGACGTGTAGAGAGAAATGGTAGGGAAGAAAATGGACAATACAGTGGGGTGTATTGTCTTTTTTTATGTTGAATTTGGTATATAATGGTTTAAAAGGTTTAATTATACTGGAGGGGATAGGATAAATATAGAATTAGCTACATATGAAGAAAAGAATGAACAAATGAGTATGCGCCAAGTAATTAGCATTCTATTAATTATTTTTGGGGTCATGCATGGAATTGGTTTTTTGAACCTTTTATATGATTCTTCCTTATATCCATGGTATGTAGATCATCTTATTCCACCTTTCACGTTTTGTATGATTATCGTAATGTATGCACCGGCAAGAAATTGCTGCTTACATTTAATAAAATCATTACAATTCAATAATTTTAAACACTATGTAACGATAGTAATGACAGCGATTGTAATGCTTATATATCTTGCAATATTAAATTTAGTTCTACCACATGGGATTGGTGTGGACGAGTCTAGTATAGTAATAAAGCCTACTAAAAGTGAAATCATTTTATATGTAGTTGTGCTCACCATTTTTGCACCGATTTGGGAAGAACTTTTATTTCGGGGGATGTTTTTTACGAAATTATCCCAGCGCTTTTCTGCACTTACTAGTGCCATTATAAGTGCTTTCATATTTACTTTTGGCCATCTCCTTACAGTAGGTAGTATTTTATATATTTTTGGTATGGGTATATGTTTAGCATACACATATAAGAAAACGAAGAATTTACTCGTTCCAATTGGGATTCATTTATTAAATAATTCGTTTTATTTATTAGTAAATTTTCAACTATAAAAAGACGCCTTTTTGAAAAGGGCGTCTTTCGTATTTTGTAGTAAGTAGAAAGGGCTTTACACTCATTGTGTAGAGGCAAGGTAATACAAAATATAAATAGTTTCATGTGAAACATTTTTATTATCAAATATACAAAATGATTAACTTAGTGTATTAAACGTATCATTCATAAGTATTCTAATATATTTAAAAGTAAAATGAAATAAAAAACGGATAATTGTCGGAATATATTCGATTTCCGTTCACTTTTATGAAATATGTGTACTTTTTGTTAGATTCCTTCATTTTGTACATATACAATAAATGTATATAGAAATAAGAAAAGGATGATGTACGTGAAGGACACTGTTTTACAAGAAACAATTTCTCCACAAGAATTACATAAAGTTGTTCAAAAGAATACAGCTTATTATGACTTTAAGTGGGGTAAAGTAGAAAATCCAGCTCAAGGGAATACATGGAATTGGGTAGCCTTTTTCTTCCCAACTTTTTGGTTAGCTTATCGTAAAATGTATAAGTTATTTATTATATTTGCGTTATTGGCTATACCTAGTATAGTTATCCCCCCTTTTATAGATATTCCAGATGGGATTTATGTAACATTTAGTTTAGCTCTTCAATTAGGAATGATGATATTTACTGGATGGCAAGGAAACCGTTTATATTATAAGCAGGCTGTTCGTGTTTTTCGTAAGGGAGAAGATGCGTCTGATCATGAGAAGGCGTATTTCTTACAATCAAAGGGTGGCGCTAGTATTGCTGGTATGATTGGTTTACAGGTTATAGTTGGGATTGTGTTTGGGTTAGCTGCGTTTGGGCTGTCCTTTTTACCAACTGAGCCGAATATTAAAGATGTTGTTCGTTCAAGTGGTGAAGGGGTTACTTTAGAGATTATGACTGATAATCCAACTTGGAAGTTTGTGAAGAAAGAAAAAGATTATGACGTAGTAGAGTTTACTGGTTATGATTATGCAGAGAAGAAAAACGTGAAAATTAAATTCGCTGTTTATTTCGATGAAGATTATTTCGAGTGGCAAGAGGTATATGAAAATAATAAAAAGTTAAGTGAAGAAGAAGTAGAAGAATATCAAATTTACATTGAAGAAAATAATTGGGGTTTCTAGAGGGAACTCGTTCATTTTGAAAAGAAGAATCTTGTGAAGGTTCTTCTTTTGTTTATTAGGGGGAGAGAAATGATTTCAGCAGTATGAATGGTTTCAAATCATATATGAAGACGAGAAGTATCGAAAGTTATTTATTACGAACTACAAGGTGCGCTCACATTTAAAAAGTAAGCTAAGAGTTCGACTGCTCGTAAAAAATAAAAATGTACAACGAAGATTTTTTAAATTGGTAGAAGAGCAAATGGAAAAAAGGCATATGAATTGAAATTTTGTAAAATACAATAAAAAATGAGAATTTGCGGTAGGGTTGTCAATAACGTGAGACTATGGCACTATAAAGAAATGCTATACAAATTTTATTTATCGAGATGTAAACATCAATTTTGATTTTTACGTATAAATAATGAACGGAGGAAATGAATTTATGGCTACTTTACCAAATTGTCCAAAATGTAATTCAGAATATACGTATGAGGATGGTGTTCTTTTCGTATGTCCAGAATGTGCTCATGAGTGGGGCCAAGACGCAGAAGCTGAAAATAATGATGGTGCAAAAGTTGTAAAAGATGCGAACGGAAACGTTCTTCAAGATGGTGATGCAGTTACTGTTATTAAAGATTTAAAAGTAAAAGGAACTTCTTCAGTTGTGAAGATCGGTACGAAAGTAAAGAGTATCCGTCTAGTTGATGGCGATCACGATATCGATTGCAAAATCGACGGTTTCGGAGCTATGAAGTTAAAATCACAGTTCGTTAAGAAGGCGTAGTAAATAGAAGAGGAGGCGAATAGCCTCCTCTTTTTATTATGTCACTTTTTGTCGGTAAATCGATATTTCGTACAAAATCATTGATATATTCTAAGTTATGATAGATATATTTGAAAAATCGTTGATATATTGCAAGTTATGATAGATATATTAAAAAAATCGTTAATATAATTTCATTCACCATGAACTACGTACGATTCACCGTGCACCATAGTCAATTTCTTTCAACTGACATCGCTTAGTAAAGAATGTTTTATATCCGAGCTGTAAGAAGATAATGACAGCGAAAGCGGTACTTCCTGAAATACCGAGTATGATGGCGATTTGATATTGAATGGCTGTGAACGGTGATACACCGGATAATATTTGACCAGTCATCATGCCTGGTAAGCTTATAATTCCCATTCCGACCATAGAATTAATTGTTGGTAAAATAGCAGAATCAAAAGCGTCTCGAATGAGCGGGGCAGTAGCTTCTTTCGGTGTTGCGCCGAGCATAAGTGCACCTTCAATTTGACCTCTTTGCGATTTCATATTGTTTAAGAACGTATTTGCGCCGAGAGAAACACCGGTCATAGCATTCCCAACTAACATTCCCGTAATAGGGACGATATATTGCGGAGCATACCAAGGATCGTGCCCGATAATAACGAAGATAAATAGTAGCAATGGTCCGATTGATCCAGCAACCATAGAAAGAGCGGCTACTCGCTTTAGTTCTTTTGACATCGGAATATTAACGCGTTTATAAATATTAAAAATTGCAAAGGTAGTAATAGAAGTAATAAGAGCAATTGTATAAAATGGATTACTGTTTTCAAATACGTATGTAAGGACATATGCAACAAGTACGAGCTGAATCGTCATACGGAATGTTGCGAGCGCGATTTGTTTTTCGCGAGGTATTCCTTTTAATTTTACAAGTCCAATTAAAATAAGAATGAAAATATAGGCAGCTGCAAGTTGCCAAATTTGGAGTTCAATAACGCCCTTCAACAGAGAGCACTTCCTTTCTAGTTGCACCGTTTGCTTTACTAATCTCAATAATATCGTCTGCAATTTCTTCTGGAAGTTGTTGCGAGTGTGTGATGAAGATAACTGTTTTTTTCTTTTTTCGTGCTAGTTCAGTAAAGTGTTTCATTACGCGTCGTTCTGTATCACTGTCTAATGCTGAAGTGGGTTCATCTAATAAATAGACAGGCGGATCCATAAGCACGATACGTGCAAAGGCGAGTCTTTGTTTTTCACCGCCGGATAATGAGGAGGCGCTATCTTCTAATTGCTTGTCTAAGCTAACGGTTTGTAGTGCGCTCCGCAGGGCATCATCATGTGGAAATGGTTTTTCAGAAAGACGAAGTCCCATTAATAGGTTTTCTTTAACGGTTCCATCAAAAAGAGGTGGAGTTTGCCCAAGCATAACTACGTCACGACGTAATTGAATAGGCGGATAATCAGAAATTAACTTTCCGTTATATTCAATTGTACCGGATGTTGGAGATTGTAAATCGTTTAACATGCGAAGTAATGTGCTTTTTCCACTGCCGCTTTCACCTATAATGCAAGTGATTTTTTCTTTTTGAATCTGTAAATAAGGAATGTGTAGTATATCTTTATATATAACGTCTTTTAATATAAACATAAATCGCTCCTTTCTGATTCTAGTTATATCGTATCAAAAAAAGAGGGGGAAATGGTTATAATGAATAACGTTTTTTCTTCGTCTTGAGTTTTATTAATAAATTAAGTAAACGATCTAATTCTTGGCTGAAAGAAATCACTTTATCATGAGTGAATCCGTATCGTTCAACGAGATAGATTAACTCTTTCTTTTTCGCTTCTATTCGATTGTTTAGTTTTGATAAGTTCATAAGTGGAATGTAATGCCCCCTATAAAAGTATTTATCACATAAAAAATAAGACCGAATGAATTCGGTCTTAAAGGAAATAATAAAACAACTTACAAATAGCATACACTGTTTATCAATAGTTTGTAATATGAAAATGAAAAATAAATCATTATACATATTGAGAAAGATGTGTCTGATAATTTTTAAAAACTGATGCAAAGAAGCTGCCTACATAGTAGACAGCCTGTAAAGTATTAACCTTTATGATATTTGTACATCCAAAGAAGCCCGGATTTTAATAATCTCGGTACACGCCCCATTAATGGTTGGTTTGCTAGTAAACCAAATCCGTGTTTTTTACCAAGAGATCCTAGAACACCTTTTAATTTAATAACAGGTAGTTCATCAGGGAGTGGTTCATTATTCCAACGTTTTAATAATATTTGGACAATTTGTTCTCCTTGACCTTCAGCAAGTTGGGCAGATGGTGCATGTGGAAGTGCTGCGCAATCTCCTACAACGTAAACGTGCTCGTTGTTTGGAATATTGTGATATTTCGTTAAGACAACCCGTCCGCTACCATCTTGTTCAACTGGAAGGTTTCGAACAACTTCATTTGCTTGAATACCAGCTGTCCAGACAATTGCATCACATTCAAGTGGTTCATCGTGATTATACACAATATTTGGTTCCACTTTTGTAATGTTAGAGTTTCTTATAATATTAACTTTATGTTTTACGAACCATTCTTCTACGTATCTACTTAATTTCTCTGGATACGGGAATAAAATTCTATCTTTTCGATCAAATAAATAGATTTTTAAATCAGAACGGCTTTCGCGAAGTTCACTTGCAACTTCCACACCACTTAAGCCAGCACCAACGACAGCTACTGTTGCATTTGGTTCTAGACTATTTAATTGTTCATATGTTTTACGTGTTTGTTCAATTGATTGTAGACTATGTGTATATTCCTTCGCCCCAGGAACGTTATGATATTTATCTTCACAGCCAAGTCCGATAATTAAATCATCATATTGGATTGCTTCGCCGCCATCGAGATGAACCGCTTTTTCTTCGAGATCAATATTTGTTATTGTGCCGTATTGAATATTGAGGCGTGGGTGCTCAGGAAACGGTATACGAATATGCGTTTCTGAAATAGTACCCGCAACTAATGCATAATATTCAGTTTTGAAGCAATGATATGGTACTTTGTCGATTAATGTCACTTGTACATCATCTGGAAGTTGGTTGCTTGGAAGTAGCCTTTGTAGAATTCTCATTCCACCGTAGCCGCCACCTAGTATTACGAGGTGTTTCATGATGGATTACCCCTTTTCTGTTGAAATATCCCCTGATCATAAAATTTTATATTAATAAAATATTTTGACTTTACTCAATCAAATTATATCGAATTTGTGAACAAATAACAATGCATGAATGAATACTCTGTTGTACAATAAGAAGAAAAGTAAAGTAAACTGTTTTGCCTTTTTAGTTACTATTTCATTGCAAGTAGCATGTTATATAAAATAAAACCATCTACTTTGAAGTGAAATAGTGAAGTAACTAAATAGTTTAGGATGTATAACGAAAACAACAAGAGACAGCTTAGTTTTCTTCTTATAGATGAAGTCAGAAGGTAATTTGTTTTGTAGTACAGGGGGGAGAATTTTGATTAAACCATTAATTGAATTTTGTGTAGGTAACCTTGCAAGTGGTTCACAAGCAGCGTTAGAGAAATTAGAAAAAGATCCGAATTTAGATGTAATGGAATATGGTTGTTTAGGATATTGTGGTATTTGTTTTGAAGGACCATTTGCACTTGTGAATGGTGAAGTTGTACAAGGTGCGACAGTAGAAGAGCTTGTAAATAATGTATATGATTATTTGGATGAAAATCCAATGTTTTAAGGTGTTGCGAATGAGCAACGCCTTTTTCATTTTATTTTAGATAAAACGTTATTTTGGAGGGTAGTTTAATACTATAGATAAATAAAAAAAGGCCCTTTTTAGAAGGGCTTTTTTCTTACACAATGTGTGTAAGAGTGGCTCATCGCCAAACGTTGTCAAATATGAGAAACGGGGGACATTCATATTGTGTTCTAAAAGCATGCATTCTATACTTAAAATAACAAATTATTTTTGGAGTGAATACAAATGAGCCAATTTTCTTTTACAAAAATGCATGGTCTTGGCAATAGTTATATATATGTAAATATGTTTGAAGAGCAAATTCCTGAAGAAGATTTATCTCTTGTGGCGGAAAAGGTTTCAAATATTAATACTGGTATTGGAGCAGACGGAATGATTTTAATTTGTCCGTCTGATGTAGCTCTGGTGAAAATGCGTATGTTTAATAATGACGGATCAGAAGGAAAGAGCTGTGGTAATGGTTTGCGCTGCGTAGCGAAATATGCGTATGAGCATAAACTAGTAGAAGAAACAGTTTTCACAATTGAAACGTTAGCTGGTATTGTAACGGCTGAAGTAACAGTAGAAGATGGTTTCGTGACATTAGCGAAAATCGATATGGGAGCACCGCGTCTAACACGTGCAGAAATACCGATGCTCGGTGAAGGTGAAACACCATTTATTCGTGAAAACTTCTTATATAATAATCATCGTTATGCATTTACTGCTGTTTCAATGGGGAACCCGCACGCGGTTATTTTTGTTGAGGATGTAGAGAAGGCACCTCTTACAACACTTGGTCCAGTTCTTGAGACACATGAAATGTTCCCAGAGCGAGTGAATGTTGAATTTATCGAGATTTTAAACGATGAAGAAATGAATTTCCGCGTTTGGGAACGTGGTTCTGGTGTAACGCAAGCTTGCGGAACAGGGGCATGCGCTGCTGTTGTAGCTGCTATTTTAAATGGCAAGATGGAACGTGGTAAAGAAATTACAGTCCATTTAGCTGGCGGCGATTTAATGATTGCGTGGACAGAAGAAGGAAACGTGTTAATGAAAGGACCTGCGGAAGTAATTTGCTGCGGAGTGTATGAGTACAAGATAGAAGCGTAAAGATGTATAATAGAATGAAAACAGAAAGGATGGTGTATTTCATGATTGAAGTAACAGAACAAGCAGCTTTTCAAATTAAAGATATGTTAAAAGATGCTGAAGATGGAGAGAAGTACGTGCGCCTTGCTGTACATGGCGGCGGATGTACTGGCCTTTCTTATGGCTTAGGATTTGAAGTAGAACCAAAAGAAGACGACACAGTTCTTGAGTTTTTCGGTGTTGAATTTGTTATCGATACAGAAAGTGCTCCAATTGTTAAAGGAGTAAAAATTGATTATAAACAATCTATGCTTGGCGGCGGATTCACAATCGACAATCCAAACGCAATCGCATCATGCGGATGTGGATCATCTTTCCGTACAGCGACGAATGCTGGTAAGCCAGAAGAGTGCTAAGTGTTTAGCTGAAATAGAAAAAGACCTTTTTAGCGATGGGATAAAATCGTTAAGGAGGTCTTTTCTTTTGCCGTAAAAGCCTGATTCGTACGGATTAATTTAAAGTTTCACTTTATCTTTGCATAGATGCATGTATCAGCTAGTTGTTTACCATCAGCTGAAAAATCTTCATTACGTAATATTCCTTCAAGTTCAAAGCCTAGTTTTTCAGGAATCGCACGACTTTTCGTGTTATTAGATTCACATTGTATTTCGATCCTTCTAAATTTGAATAACTGAAATCCAAGGTTTGTTAACGCACTTACTGTTTCTGTCATATATCCACTGCCACTAAATTGCGTGTTAATCCAATATCCAATTTCGCATTTAGAAACCTTCCAATTAATTCGATGAAGACTAGCCGTTCCAACAAAATCATTCGTCTCCTTATGATAGATAAGATAGCGAAAGCTTTCTCTTTTCAAAAAATCTATATGCGCATTTCTCAGAAGAATTTCCGTTTCTTCAACAGTAGGAATGGACTGGAATAAAGACAACCATTGCTTTAATTCACGAGATGAATCTTTAATAGCTTCGTGTACTACACTCCCTTCACCTGCTTGAAGTGGTGCTCGAAGAATGAGTCTATCTGTTTCTATTTGTAACGGAACATCTAATAAAATAGGATTCATATTATTTCTCCTCTCGAAACCTTTAAATTAGGACAGAATGAAACTTATGTAATAAAAAAACTTTCACCCAAAAGGAATAATTCTTGGGGACGAGATTTGCAATTTATAATAAGTGAGTTGAAAAATACCTTATCTTACTATAGAAAATCCCGTCACAGCATCAATATTAGTTATTATAGAACTGTGCGAAGTACAGGAATATAGTAAAGCTTATTTCCCACAAAGGAACCTCCTAAAAATGAGCAAACAATAAATATATATTCAATTCATCACTTAGAAATCCCTTTTCATAAGCTATCAGTGGGTACAAAAAATGGCTACCAAAGCAGCCTTAGGTTGTTAAACTAATGCATATGTTAATTGAATAAGGAATTATTATTTTTTAATCGGTCTTAAATGGAACGCATAATTCACAATTAATAATCTAAACGCAATCGCATCATGCGGATGTGGATCATCTTTCCGTACAGCATCGAATGCTGGTAAGCCAGCAGAGTGCTAAGTTTTTAGTCAAAATAGAAAGGTCTTTTCTTTTGGCGTTAAAACAGAAAATGCATGTAAAGTTACTTTAGAATTTAATTTAAATGTTATTATATATGGGATATGTGATTAATTTTATGAATTCGAGTTTCATATTGTTCGTTTAAGGAAAAATTATGAAAAATAAATGTAAATGAATAGCAGAAATATACTATGTATTAGTTATATTTAATGTTAATATTTGTAACGAAGATGATTGGCGATCATGTTTGGACTAGCTGTAGCTGCATCGGTTATTAGTGATAGATTGATATAAAAAAGGTGCATGAGGGAGAAGGCTATAGCAAGTTGTATAGAACTGAATAGTTCCGTATTAATTAAAATACGTTGATTACTAGATATTAAAAAAACACCAGGGGGATTAGAATGAAGTCATTTAAGAAAGTACTTATAGTAGGGGTGGCGTTGACTACAATATCGATTTTGGGAGCTTGTTCTAGCGATACAGACGTATTAACAAAAGTAGGAGTAAAGCAACCAGCGAAGGCGGAAGGTGACGTACTAAAAGATCAGAAGAAAACACCTATGACTACGAGCAAACGTGAAAGTATTAAAAATGAGGACGCTCCATCATCAAAGAAGCGTTATATTTCTCATGACGAATTTCAAAAGATTGAGGAAGGTATGACGTATACGGATATTCTTAATACGATTGACTACGGTGGTGAGAACATAAAACAGTATAATAACAATGAAAAACGCGTATTTTATACTGAAAAAGATACGGATGGTACATATGAAATTATGGTTGAATTAAATACATATAGTTACGTCGTGAATATTGAACGTACTGCTATAAAGGATCCAGATAAAGAGAATGAGGTATCTACGAAACGTAGTGAAGAGCCTGTAAAGGAATATGAAGAAAAAAATGATCGTGTACCGTGGTATAAAGATGTAAATAACAATTCGGCAGCAGTAAGTTACAATCACTATTTGAAAATCAAAAAAGGTATGCCTGCGAATCAAGTAAAAGCTGCAATTGGACAGCCACATGTGATTGAGAAATATAAATCTTATTCAGTATATGACTATACTGGTTATGGTGGAGAAGGATCATTACGTGTAATCTTTGAACCGAATGGAACTGTTACGGATGTAGTGGAAGACGGTTTACCACGATAATAAATTAGTTACGGGAAGAGTTGTAGTAAAGTTGTCTTTGATTTTATAAAGTTTTTGGGAGCATCTCCAAATATAGGTGAAAAAATAATTATAGTATTAGTATTTATCGAAGTTTCTTCCAAATTCAATAGCGTTATTGTACATGTTGTTGTCGTATTATTCTTGTTGGTATATACCGCAGTAGGGCAGCAGTTGTAATTGGACGTAAAAGGACGCGGAGTAGTAGCAGCTTCCTTTTGAAAGAAGGAGGAAAATATGATGGAGGATATTTTTGAATTCATAGGGAGATACGTAATTAAACCTATTATTAGTTTAGTAAGATATCTTGTAATAGAGATTATAATTGAGGGCATAATAGAAGGCGTAATAAACGGTATAAGGAAATTACGTGATAAGTGGCGAAATTGGCGTGAAAGACGTTATTGGCGGTAGTGTAGCTGATGAGAGTGTGAAACAAAAACGTTATACAGAAGTTATGAAGAAGTTTAATGAAATGATAGCAAACTACCCGAATTTAGAATCTGTACTTGTTCCAATTGGTGATGGAATGAAGATTTCTAAAGTGAAGAAATAATTATTATCTTACAAAAGTGTAATGTTCATGTCATGTTTTTGAATTTCTTCTTTAAGCTCCGGGCTTTAAGATAAGAATATAAGAAAAAACATATGAGGTGAAGGATATGAAAAGATACATTGCACTATTTAGTATTTTAGTTGTATTTGCAAGCTTGTTAGTCGGTTGTGATATTAACCGTATGGGTAAAGATGAGTACTACGTTCAAATTACAACTGATGGAATTGAAAAAAATGAGAAGTTTGATAACGGAGAGCCACATAAATATTTCGAGTATAAATTAAAAGGATTCGATAAAGGTGGAGAAGTAAAAGAATTAGAATTCACAGCTCCAAAAAATCTTCGTAAAGATGCATTCTTACGCGTATACAATTCAGATAAAAAAGGTGTAACAGCTTGGGAAGAAGTGAAAAAAGACGAGCTTCCAGCGAAAGTGAAAGAAAAATTAAGTGTGAAATAAGACAGATAAAAAGGAATTGACGAACAGGGTCAATTCCTTTTTTTGTTTTCAAATTCCTCTTCTGAAATGACTGTAAATCCATGTCTTTTAAATAAAGCAGTTGTCACTCCGAAACCAGTTTGCTTATTGCCGTTAAATTCTCCAGTGTAAATCGTAGAACTACCACAAGATGGGCTGCGTTCTTTTAAAATAATATATTCTGGGTGTAAATCTTTAATTTGTTCTAATGCTTTATAAGCACCATTTACGAAAGCTTCTGTGACATCTTCCCCATCTTTTGTCATCACTTTCGCTTTTCCGTCCAAAACGTCTTCGCCATTCCCGCCAATAATTTCAGCAGAAGGACGAGGTGTTGGCAGTCCTCCTAATACTTCAGGACAAATGAGGACTGTATCTTCTTTTTGCAGAAGCTCCTCTATTTTTGAAACGAGATTGTCATTTCCGTCATATCGACAAGCGATACCACCTAAACAAGCGCTAATTACAATCATATTTTCATCTCCATTAAAAAAATATTAAATTCCACGCCAAATTCTCTTCCTGCCTCTTACTTATAAATGAGGTGATATAAATGGGAAGCTTATATAATTTAATGAAACCATACAGTGAATTTCGAAGTAAAGAAGAGTTTAATACATATCAAAAACAAGTTTTGAAGTGCTACCGATTTCAATTAAATAAAACGGATACTACCATTATTCATTTTTTAGGAAAGTATGCGGTGAATGAGAAACAAAAAACAGTAGGAGTCGCCTGTCCGTTAATGGAGACGATTGCAAAGAATGTTGGAAAGAGTATTCGTACAGTACGCCGCTCAATTGCAAAGTTAGAGGAATTAGGAATTATAAAGCGTGTTGCGACAAAAGAGAGACATAAGCGCGGCGGGTATAGTGCGAACCTATATGTATTTCTTACATCTGCGATTGACCGCATGGATGACCGTATGAAAATGTCCGCATGTAAAAGTGAGGATTATGCAGCTGGCTGTAGCGGAAAGGAGCCAAAAAACGAGGGAGAAACAATTCTTTCTAAAAACATTCCACAAATAAAAGAGAAAAGAAAAGGAACGTACGAGCTTGATGAAACGTATTGCCGTCATGATATACCAAAGCCTTTTATATACGCACTGGTGCCAATGACGAGTAATCCGAAGAAGATTAACATATTGTGGAGTAAGGTGGAGCTTGCTTATAAAAAGAGCGGGTTACTAGAGCAAGGTGTTTTACTAGAGCAAATATTAGCTGATGAAGAAGTGTATGGAAATTTCATTTGGCGAGTGAAGAGTGTCGTGAGAGCTTATAAATACGGGGAAATCCGTAAAAATGTGAAGGCACTTTTATATAGTACAGTGCGAGATTTATTTTTAGAGATTGGATTAGAATGGGGAGCAGCTGTGAGAAGAAGTAAGGGGATAGCGTTATTTGATCCATTTAAAAAGGAGCCATGCGTATAATACATGACTCCAAGTAGCTAGTCGAACTTTCTTACAACTGGAACACGAATCGCTACAAATAGTACGAAGACGATAACAGCAATTGCACCGCTTTTCATAACGGTTACGATTGGAATTCCCATTGCAAGTGCGATTGATGTGAATGCGTAAGAGAGCGGAATAAAGCCCATTGATGATAGCATAAGTAAACTCATTACGCGTCCCATCATCTCTTCTTTTACGGTTGCTTGAATCATTGCCATAAGCGGTACAATGGCCATTGCAATTGTAATACCGTAAAACATTCCGGCTAATAGTGCTTGCCAAAGTACGGTACTAAAGTTGATGGCTAAGAAGAATATACCAGACAATAGCATCATGATAATACAAAATAGACCGCGTCTACGATTAATATTTTTTAAACCGACAATGACAGCACCGATTGCCATTCCGCCGCCTACAGATGCTTCTAAGTAACTAAACTGGAGCGAATCACCATGTAGCACGTTTTTAACAAAAAGCGGGAAACCAACTTGCATTGGGCCGATTAAAAATAAGTTTAAAAAAGCGCTACAAATAAGGAAAGTTGAAAGGAATGGCGATTCTTTTACATATAAGATTCCTTCTTTAATGGAAGTGAACATACCTTTGTCTGTATTTTGCTGTTCTGGCACTGTAAATTGTATTTTTTGAACGAGTATGGCTGCGACGATCAGTAATAAAATCGTAATCGAAAAAATCGTTTCATAGTTCGTAAATTTGATAAGAATGCCACCAAGTACAGGACCTAAGATGACCGATGCTTGGTTTGTCATTTGTGTAAGTGAGTTTGCTTGTGTTAAACGGCTTTTTTCTACAAGTTCAGGTAAGATAGATCCGTCAGCTGACCAGAAAAAAGCATCAGCAAGTCCAAAGAATAAAGCGAATAAAGCAAATGTATATAGTGTTACATCACCAACGATAAACCATGTGAGAATGGTTGCGACAAGAATCGCTCGAATGATATTGGAGTAAAACATAATGTTTTTTTTCGGGAATTTATCAGCTACAGCGCCGCCGACAATCATAAAAATAAGCCTTGGAACACTAAGAGCTACGAAAACAACACCGAGTGAAGCTTCAAGGTTTAATGTTTTTGCTATGTACCACGTTTGTGAAAAAGTAAAAAAGGCTAAGGCAAAACTTGAAAAAAGAGTAGCTGCCCAAAGAAAAAGGAAATTCGCATTTTTTAATAACGGTTTTCCGCTTCCTTCTAAAGCAGATTTATTTTGTTGTAGTTCCTCCATATTGCTTCCTTTCTATGTAAAAAATTTAAACTGAAAAACCTGTTAACAATCGTTTTATCCCGCGTTCACTGGCAGTAAAACTCCTACCTCAAAATTTGGCTCGGGCAAAGAAGTTAGGTGGGAGACCAACTGCCCGTAAACCCCCACTGAGTATAGTTTCACTTTATACAGTTTCTAATATTTCTATACTGCACTTTCTCATTGTAGACAATAATAATGAATTTGCCCAGTAGCTATTTAACGACAAAAAAAGATGCCGAACGGGCATCTTTTTTTAGGCTAACGCAATATAAATATCCAATTGTGCATGATTTGGGTCTAACGCTCTTTCATCGTAAAGCTCAAAGTCTGTTGTGAAGGCACGTTTATTTTCTTTCGACCATTGCCAAATATATTCCCAAGCTTCACAAACGACTTCAACAACTGGTCCCTTTCTCGTTGTAAATACCGCATATGTAGCGGCAGGTATTGTTAAAATTGTCATATTTTCAGGAACGTCTTTTAATGAAGAAACGGACATACCGATCGTAAATGTATATGCACCAGTTTCATCTGACTCGTAGTTGGAATAGAAAGCGAATGTTTCTTTCGTTTGTTGATTTGGGATGTGATGCATTATTTGTTCTTGGAAGTAGTGGTTCCAAAGTTGTGGAATGTTCCCTTCAGTAGATGCCTCTCTTTCATTAGTCGTCGTAACCGAAACGCCAATAGCTTGGAAAGTTTCTTTTTTTACGATAATTGGTTCTTTCATTAAAAAATCCTCCTTTATCAAACAGAAACATATGTTCTTATTTATTGTAACATATTTTGGAAGTGGGGAGTGTTTTTTCTTACAGAAGGTAGTTGTGAAGAAAGAGGGGTAATTTGCATTAGAACACTTTATAACAAAAGAACTCCTTTCATGTAAAAGGAGTTCTTTTCGTTTTTATATTAAAACATACTTGAGCTATGCATCGGTTGAAGTTTTGCATTTGGATCGAAGTAAGCTTTTGCATTGTTTACTGCTGTCGGTGCTTCGCCAAATCCACAAGCGATAAGTTTTACTTTTCCTTCATATGTACAAATGTCACCAGCAGCGTAAATGCCAGGAATATTTGTTTCCATTTTTGAATTCACAAGGATGCTATTCTTTTGTATATCTAAGCCCCAGTTTTTAATTGGGCCAAGAGAAGAAACGAAGCCGTAGTTTACAATTACGTCATCAACATCGATGATAACTTTTTCTTCAGTTTTTACGTGCTGAAGAACGACTTGTTCAATTTTGTCATCACCAATGAGTTCAACTGGAACATACGGTGTACTTACTTCTGCACGAGAATTTATTAAGTTTTCGACGCTATGTTCATGTGCGCGGAATTTATCACGGCGATGAACGATTGTAACTTTGTCAGCAATCGGTTCTAACATCATTGTCCAGTCTACTGCTGAGTCGCCACCGCCAAATACTACGACGCGCTTGCCAGCAAATTTATTCATATCATCAACGAAATAATGTAAGTTTTTCTTTTCGTATTTTGCTGTACCTTCTAATTCTAAGCGGCGTGGTTGGAAAGCACCATTGCCGGCAGTAATAATGACTGATTTAGAATAGTGAGTTTGTTTATTCGTAACAAGTTTAAATATACCATCAGCTTGTCTTTCAAGCGTATCAACCGCTTCTTCTAAGCAAACGGTTGGATCAAATTTCTTCATTTGCTCTTTTAAGTTATCAACTAACTCTTGTGCACGCACTTTCGGGAAACCAGCTACATCATAAATGTATTTTTCAGGGTAGAGTGCTGATAATTGTCCTCCAAGTTGAGGTAGGCTTTCAATGATTTTTACACTTGCTTGTCTCATACCACCATAAAATGCTGTGAACAGTCCCGTTGGACCACCACCAATAATTGTTATGTCGTAAACTTTTTGATTTTCTGCCACTTTCATTCCCCCTATAGATGGAATTTTGATATTGATTTCATATATTGTTCATATGTACACGAAAATCCTGCAAATGATGACACTTTCAAAATAAATGATAGCATATTTGGGTTCATAATACTCCTGAAAACGACTGAATTGTGTGTAAGTTTTCGCATAGATGCTTTTTGTATTGTATAAAATATACAGAAAGGAAAATACATGAAAAAAAGGTTGAAAAACCCTTGAAAACGCTATGTTATTTTAAAATATTGATAATTCTCCAGACGCTTGAATTCTGGAATAAAACCGACTAATATAGGGAAGTATTATGTTAAATTTCTATGACAAAATTCGT
The DNA here is from genome assembly GCF_052044835.1 of Bacillus sp. 22475. NCBI lineage: Bacteria > Bacillati > Bacillota > Bacilli > Caryophanales > Bacillaceae > Bacillus > Bacillus sp. 22475. Next base: position 17,211 of record NZ_JBQENW010000046.1, read on the forward strand.
ACGATTTTTTGACTGCGTTTTGTTATGATATAGAATGTGATAAATTCCACATTCTTGACAAATAGAGTTTTTAGTACTTGGTATTATTTTTCATTACTATTATATAAAGAAAAGGGTTGTGATTTGGTGAAGACTCCAAAAATCGTAGTTTTAGGTGCAGGTTATGGCGGGATGATTACGACTGTTCGTCTGCAAAAAGCATTATCTGTAAATGAAGCTGAAATTACGTTAGTAAACAACAACAGCTATCACTACCAAGCGACTTGGTTACACGAGAGCGCAGCTGGTACATTACAAGATGAAAAAATCTGTCTAGATATTCAAGACGTTATTGATACAAATAAAGTGAACTTTGTACAAGACACAGTAGTAGAAATTAAAGCTGCTGAAAAACGCATTATCTTAAAAGACGGCGAGTTAGAGTATGACTACTTAGTAATCGGTCTTGGTTTCGAATCAGAAACATTCGGAATTACAGGATTAAAAGAGCATGCATTCTCAATCGCTAACATTAATGCAACTCGTGAAATTCGTGAGCATATGGAAGCTAGTTTCGCTAAATATGCAGATGAGAAGCGCGATGAGTTAGTAACAATCGTTGTTGGTGGTGCTGGATTTACTGGTATCGAGTACGTAGGTGAGCTTGCAAACCGTGTTCCTGAACTTTGTAAACAGTACAATGTACCACGTGAAAAAGCACGTATCATCTGTGTAGAAGCTGCTCCAACAGCACTTCCTGGTTTCGATCCAGCATTAGTAGAATACGCTGTAAAACAACTTGAGAAAAAAGGCGTAGAATTCCGCATCGGTACAGCAATTAAAGAAGCAACTGAAGAAGGTATTATCGTTGCAAATGGCGATGATACTGAGTTAATTAAGTCTGAAACAGTAGTTTGGGCTGCGGGTGTTCGTGGTAATGGTATTGTGGAAGAGTCTGGATTTGAAGCAATGCGCGGACGTGTAAAGGTTGATGAGTACATGCACGCTCCAGGATACGAAGAGGTATTCATGGTTGGTGATGCAGCGTTAATCATTAACGAAGAAATTAACCGTCCTTATCCACCAACAGCACAAATTGCAATTCAACAAGGTTACAACATTGCACACAACTTAACTGTATTAGTTCGTGGCAAGGGCGAAATGAAAAAATTCGCATTTGATAATAAAGGATCTGTATGTTCTTTAGGTCATGACGATGCAATGGGCGTTGTTATGGGTAAAAAGTTAACAGGTTGGAAAGCTTCCTTCATGAAGAAAGTAATCGATAACCGTTACCTATTCTTATTAGGTGGACCTTTATTAGTTCTTAAAAAAGGTAAATTAAAGTTCTTTTAACATATAGTAGAAAAAGCAGAAACGGCTAAGAGCTGTTTCTGCTTTTTTCGTATTAAAAATATAGTATAATATATAAAAAAGAAAGAATATTCTGTCCGTTCTAGTAGAGGAGGTTATTACATCATGGAGAAGCGAGGGAAAGTGTGGTTAGCTGTCAGTGGCCTAGTTGCTACAAAAGATGGCAGGTGGCTGTTCGTTAAGAAAAAATACAGTGGATTAAAGGGGAAATGGTCTTTACCGGCTGGTTTTGTAAATGAAGGTGAGACTGTTGATGAAGCTGTGAAACGCGAAGTGTTAGAAGAGACAGGTATTGTCGCTCATGTGAAGGGGATCATCGGTGTTCGATCGGGCGTGATTCGCAATGAGATTAGTGATAATATGATCATTTTCCTTTTGGAACCTGAAGGGGAAAATATTATTGTACAGGAGAAGGAATTGTCTGAAGTAGCGTTTTTACATCCAGATAAGATTGCGGATGATCCAAATACATCTGTACTTATTAAATATTTGTTAGAAAGACAATCAGAATTCCATCTTGAAATGGACAGAACATTAAATCCAGGAGAGCAATTTGGTTATACAGCCTATCACGTATTTACGGCGCATGCGAAGGAGAGGGAGAAAGAGTGAGTATACCGGTACTACTTATTTCAATGATGTTATTTTTCATTTTGTTTTTTGGAATTGGATTTTTACTCAACATGATATTGCGAGCTACGTGGGTAATGGTTATTGTGTATCCGATTGTTTGTATGCTTATTATTAATAAGGCGAGTATGTGGGATTATTTTTCAAAGCCAAAAGAAACATTCTCTTCATTTGGGACAAGTGTATCGCATTTAGGACAAGCAGATGTGTTTATTTTATCTACTGGATTAGTAGGTGCTGCTTTAGCAGGAATCGTAATTAAGAAACTTCGGAAAAGCGGATATCAAATGTTTTAATCTCCAATTCATTTGGAGATTATTTTTTTTGCATATTCCTTCATCGTATAGGGAATGATTAACGATGAAGGAGTGTGGAATATAAAAATGTTAAAACGATATTGTATTCGCATTATGATGACTTGTTTACTTGTATCCGCATTATGCGTAACATGGAATGCTTTCACAGGAGTTTCTTTATTAGAGATTGTAAAGAAATATGAGGGAACGAGTGCAAAAGAAGTACATGCAGCAGAAGTTAAGAAAAATGTTGCTCCGAGTAAAGAAGTGATAAATGCTTTAGAGCAGGCAAACGACTGGTCTAAATATCGTTCAATTGAAATGACTGCAACAGGTTATACGTCAGGAATTGAGTCGACTGGTAAGAGGCCGGGGCATCCGGAGTATGGTATTACATATTCAGGTGTTAAGGCGAAAAGGGATTTATATTCCACAATCGCTGCGGACTTACGTGTATTTCCAATTGGAACGATTCTATTCGTACCAGGTTATGGGTATGGTGTAGTAGCTGATAAGGGCGGTGCAATAAAAGGAAACCGTCTTGATCTGTATTATGATACGGTGAAAGATGTTTATAGCCAATGGGGTAAGAAAAAAGTAAATGTGTATGTAGTGAAAGTTGGAAATGGCAAGTTTTCAGAAGAAGAGTTAACGATGTTAAATCAAGACGAAACGATGCAAGTGTTTCGTGGTCAATATTTGAAATAGAATATATAGTTGATAGGGCTTCCTTCTGTATTTTTTAGAAATATTAATATAGAGGAGAGCCCTTTATTATTGGTATTTAATAACTGATTTTCAATGTTATACTTATGTGATATAATCTTTCCTGTATTAGAAGTAAATAACAATTGAATAGGGAGGGAAGGAAGAGAGTGCAAAAAATAGAAGCTCTCTTATTATTATGAGAGAAGGAACTTTATCTCAACAAAATATAGTTGTATTGTTTTTTAAACAGTTACGCCCAAAACAATGGACTAAAAACTTGCTTGTATTTGCAGCGTTAGTCTTTTCAATAAAACAAGTATCTTTAACTATGGTGGCACAAGCTGCAATTTGTTTTGCGCTATTTTGTGCAATATCTGGCTGTGTCTATATTTTAAATGATTTTATGGATATTGAGGCAGATCGACAGCACCCTGTTAAGCGCTATCGACCGATGGCATCAGGTGCATTAAATCCGTATTTTGCTATTACGGCAGGTTGTGTTATTTTAGTAGCGTCTTTAGTAGTTTCATATATATTAAATCCGTTATTGTGCTTAGTATTAGCAGTCTATTTTATTTTAAATGTAGTGTATTCAATTCGTTTAAAGCACGTTGTAATCATTGATATTTTAATTATTGCATCTGGATTTGTTTTACGAGCATTGGCCGGTGGATTAGTTATTCAAGTGCCATTTACACCGTGGTTTTTATTATGTACATTATTATTGTCACTGTTCTTGGCTATTAATAAAAGACGACATGAATTAGTATTGTTACAGAATAATAAAGGTTCTCATAGAAAAGTATTAGAAAGTTATTCTCCTGCTTTGTTAGACCAATTAAGTACAATTGTTACATCGGCAACTATTGTAACTTATGCTATCTTTACTTTTAATGCAGGGAAAAGCATCTATTTAATGTGGACAATCCCATTTGTAATTTACGGGATCTTTCGTTATTTGTATTTAGTTCACATGGAAGATAAAGGTGGAGAACCAGATAAAGTTTTATTAGAGGATCAGCATATTTTAATAACGGTGTTGTTATATGCGATAACAGTTATTATTATACTATTGAACTTTTAATTACTCTATTCGGGTTTGTTAAAACGTTTAAGAGGAGTGTCTTAAACGTTTTTTATTTGGAATAAAACATTTTTTGAATATAAACAGTTAAGGAGTGTAGAGATGCAACAATTTTTGATGATTATTTTATCAGTTGGTATGGGAGTCGTAGGGCAAATTTTATTAAAGTTTGGCGCAATGAAATCACAAAGTTCAGCGGCTGTAGGTATTATGAATTTCATTAACGTACCGAACTTTTTCGGACTCGCTTTTTACGGTTTAAGTGCATTATTATGGATGATTGTGCTGAGAAAGGTTGATTTAAGTTATGCATACCCAATGGTGAGTTTCGGATATGTATTTGTTATTATTGCGTCAGCATTATTATTTGGTGAAACAATCAATTTTATGAAAATTGCTGGAATGGTATGTATAGTGGCTGGTATTTTATTTATTGCAAAATCATAGGAGGTAAAGCAATGGGAACATATTTATATTGTGTACTTCCATTTATAGCTTGGGTAGCTTCGGGAGTATTGAAATTTCTAGTGAATTATCTTCGGTCTGGAAAAGATGCTTTTCGTTTAGTTGGAAACGGTGGATTTCCTAGTACGCATACAACGATTTTATCAAGTATGGTCATGACAATAGGGTTTCATGAAGGTTTTAACACACCGATGTTTGGAATCGGGATGGCAATTTTAACAATTGTTATCATTGATGCCACAGGACTTCGCCGTACAGTTGGTAAACATGCAA
>NZ_JBQENW010000047.1:0-21316 GCF_052044835.1 Bacillus sp. 22475
AAATGGAACAGACGTTTATTGAAAAGTGTAATCATGATGAGCTGGACTATGTTATAAAAGACTATTGGCAAGATGTATGGAATTATTCATTTATTATTACGAAAGATCCACATTTATCAGATGATATCACGCAAGATGTATTTATAAAGGTGTTTAAAAATTGGAATTCATTTCGAAAGGAGTCATCTATTAAAACGTGGATATTAAAAATCACAAGAAATACGGCAATAAACTATTTGAAATCCTCTTATTTTAAAAGGATATCTTTAATAGGATTTTTTAGTGACGATAAGCAATCCCTGTCAGCAGAACAAGAATTTTTTAACCAAGAAGAGATGAATGAGGTGTGGAAGGTTGTATTAAAACTACCTAAAAAGCACCGTGAAATAATTATATTGGACGCAAAATATGAATTATCTTATGAAGAAATGGCTGAAACATTAGGAGTATCAATTGGAACAGTCAAATCTAGATTAAGCCGAGCAAGAAGTAAAGTTTCAAAACTAATAGGGGAGGGTAGTAGTGATGAACAATAAACAAAATCCTGACTGGTATAGTAAATTGAAAAAAGGCCCAATGGAGCATCGGAAAGATGAAGAAGAATTTATTTATAAAATAAAGCAATCGGTATATCAAAATAGTGAAGTGGATTCTGTAACAAATAAGAGACCATTTCGTAAAAAAGTATTGCCTGTTTTAGTTGTGTTGGTTTGTACAATGTTATTTTTTATTGTTCAACAACCTTGGCCGGATGATAATAAATCACCGGTAGAAAGTAGTACTCAAATTAAGCCTAAAACAAAAGATGAATCTGCTCAAGACCCATCATTAAAACAATTTATGAATGATTTATATCAAAGCACAAATTCAAAAAATGAAAATGACCTGTATAAAGCGTTAAATGATGAAGTTCTATTTAAAGGGAAGAGTTATAAGAAGGATGAATTGAAGTTTGATGAAGATATTTTTCATGAGTTGCAAGTTGCCCTTGCAATGGGGGGAGAATTTGTAAATGATAAGAAGAAAGTTTACAAAGTGCCAAGTGGAATGACAGAAAGTAATCAATCAAAGCAAGAACACTTTATATATGCAACTGTTACTGGAAACAAAACGGAAATTTTAGCTGAACCAAAACGAGAATCACAAGTTTTATATGAAGTATCTAATGAAATGGTAAAAGCTTGGATCCCGGAAAAAGTGCAGAATGATAGATATATAAAAATATCGACATTTAACGGTAATACTGGGTATGTACAGAAAGAGTATGTTTTAACGGATATTAAATATTCATTTGTCTTCGAAAAGAATCATGAAGGTATGTGGAAAATAATAAATATAGATTCTATATGGTAAAAGAGGAAGGTTCATTTTAATGAACCTTCCTCTTTGTTTTTATTTTTTTATTGAAGTGTATGCCAGAACTCTAAAACTTCTGCTGTAACGAGAGCAGCGATGTTTTTTTCTGAATTACTACCAGGAATAACGACAGAAATGGCGATTTGTGGATCTTCGGTAGGAGCATATGAAATGAAAAGAGAATGATTTATCATTCTTTCTTGCTCATTCGGAGAACCTGTACTACCCGTTTTACCTGCGACATGAAAAGGTAAATTTTTAATCTCTTCTATATTTTGACTCATTCCACCTTGCACGACACGCCAAAATTCCATAGGATAACGGTTTGAACTTTCTAAAATTGGTTTAAACTTTTTTGTTTCCTTACCGTCTTGACCAATAGTAGCACCTACAATTTGAGGTTTGTATTTATCACCTTTACTTGCCAAAGTTGCTGCATATTGAGCGAGTTGAAGAGGAGTATGCACCTCATTTCCTCCCCAAGAGGCATTTAATAAAGCAGAAATCCCATTTTCAAATTTATTAGATGGATGCAATTCATATTGTCCGTCTTCTTCAAAGGGCAAATCAATCCCGGTTTTAGAACGTAGGCCAAATTGCATTAAATAATCTGTCCATATATGTGCCACTTTTTCTATATTTCCATTATTTTGGTTAAATAAGGGCAGAGCTACTTTTGCTGTCATAAATGTGTTAGATGAATTAATGATAGCCTGTCTCGGTGTAATCTCACCTGTTGGCGTTCCAGGTGCATTCGTAATGTTATTTTGATTATCATACTGAAAAGTACCTTTATCTAAATAAGTATCTTCAGGTTGAAAAAGCTTTTCGTTTAATCCAATCAAAATAGTAAGTGGCTTTATAGTCGAAGCCATATTTACATAAGATTCACCATACTTTAATTTTCGAATTGCTTTATTTTGCGAAAGTGATTTAAAGTTTTCATTTTTAGATGATACATGTGTATTTGGATTAAATACTGCCGAGTTGGCCATAGTTAAAATTGCGCCAGTTTTTACATCGGTGACTACAACATAACCAGCTTTAGCATCAGGTGTATTCTTTATTTGAGATCTTAATGCTTCTTCTGCCTTTTGCTGCAACTTAGAGTCTAAAGCTAGCCACACATCTTTTCCTTTTTGTACGTTTTGAATGTTCCATAAGAACTTTTTATTATTCAATTTAAAAATAAGAGTTTTGCCTGATTTTCCTTTTAAATCATTTTCATATTGCAGCTCAATCCCGCTTTTTCCAACAGCCATATGCTTTGAATTAAGGTCATTTTCTACATACCCAATTACCTGTGAACCAATTTCGTGTTTAGGATAATACCGAATCCATTCATCTTTAATTATTACATTATTGGGTTTGTTTTTGTTTATGAATGCAAGTTCATTCTCAGTTATATCAGAGTATAACGGTATATCATTCATAGTCTGCTTTTTACAAGATTGTTGTAATTGAGATTTTATGTTCTCTGTAGAAATATCATGTTGAAACTCGCTTGAAAATTGATTGAAAAAAGCTAGTGTGTTTGATGTATCTTGTTTCGATAGCCTTTCATCATTAGAAGTGCAATATAGAGACTTAACTTTCTTATTTGTAGCTAGTATTACACCATTTTTATCAAAAATCTTTCCTCTTTCAGCTGAAGAAGTTGCGATAGTAATTGAAATGAAGTTGATTTTTAATAAAATTAGTAAAATCAAAACTACAATAGAAAGAACCGCAAAAAATCTCCATCTTTTTGTATGTAACATATAACCCTCCCTTATGTAGCCTATTTCATCTTATATTTAATTATTTTTTTTGTAAATGTGGAACAACTTTATTGTTTAGGTTGTCTATTAAGTATTAAAGCATGAAGAAAGGAATAATTAGCATGAAAATTTACTAGCAAGTCTATATGTAAGTTTAATAAGAGTCATTATACAGTTTAGCACTTCTAATGCAAGCGGCAAAAAAATAGAGAGAAAACAAGAAGGGAGAGTTATTAATGCCGTAGCTAAACGAAAAGGAATGGTTGCTTACAAGGATTAAGCAAAAAATTGAGGCGATATTTATAACCGATTATCGGTATCTAATATATAAGGAATGCTTTTAGTATTTGTAGCAATTCCTGAAAGGATTAAATGGAGGATTTATGAAAGAACAAAAAGGCAAGAAGCAGAAGACATATATATCTATTCGATTAAATATAATGTTCCTTTGCATATTTGTACTATTCTCAGCTATTATTATGCAGCTAGGAAAGGTACAAATCGTTGAGGGAGAGGCTTATAAGAACCAAGTGGAAAGTAGTCAAAATGCAATAACTAGTATTCCAGTTCCACGTGGACAAATTTTAGATCGAGAAGGGAAAACAGTTGTTAATAATAAATCTCTTCGCACAATTACGTATACAAGGGTGAAGGGAATTACGAGTGAAGATATTTTAAAAACAGCAAAAGACTTGGCGAAAGTACTTGAAATGCCTGAACAAGATATAAATAAATTAACAGATATCGATAAAAAAGATTTTTGGATGCAGTTGAATTCGAAACGTGCGGAGACAAAGATTACTAAGAAAGATATAGAAAAGTTTAAAGAAAAGGGTATAGAGGGAAAAGAGTTAGATAAAAAAATAGAAGACTTAAGACGAGGTCGTGTTACAGAGGTAGAATTAGCAGAATTAACAGCACAAGATTTAAAGGTGTTAGCTATTAAAAGTAAAATGAGTTCAGGTTATCAACTAACACCACAAATCATTAAAAAAGATGTAACAGATGAAGAGTATGCGCGCATAAGCGAAAATCTTGCGAATTTTCCAGGAGTAGATGCAACTGTTGATTGGGAACGTAATTATGTAAACGGTAATTTATTTCGTTCTGTATTAGGAAATATTACGAGTAGTGAAGAAGGATTACCGAAAGAAAATTTAGATTCTTATTTAGTACGTGGATATAACCGTAATGATCGTGTTGGAAAAAGTTATATTGAACAACGATATGAAGATGTATTACACGGCACAAAAGAAGAAGTAAAAAATATTACTGATAAATCAGGAAACATTGTTAGCACAGAAATAATCTCTAAAGGAAAAAGTGGTAATAGTTTAACATTAACGATTGATATGGAATTACAAAAGAAAGTGGAAGAAAGTATAGAGAAAAACTTGAGAGCTTTTAAGAGTTCAGAGCCACTGCTCGATCGAGCTTTTGTTGTCATGACGAATCCAAATAACGGACAAATTTTATCAATGGCAGGCAAAAAGATTGTAGAAAAAGAAGGGAAAATAGAGGTTGAGGATTTGGCATTAGGAAACATGACAACTTCGTATGAGCTAGGGTCAGCTGTAAAAGGTGCTACTTTATTAACTGGATATGAGACAGGGGCAATACATCCAGGAGATCAATTTTATGACGCGCCGATGAAATTTAAAGGTACACAAGCTAAGAAATCGTGGAATGTATCCGGATTTGGTAATATTAATGATTTACGGGCTTTACAAGTATCTTCGAATGTATACATGTTCCAGACAGCTTTAAAAATTGCGGGAGTTAATTACGTACCAAATGGCTCATTGGATATTAAACAAGGAGCATTTGATACGATGCGCTATTATTTCAAGCAATTTGGTTTAGGTGTCCCAACAGGTATTGATTTACCGAATGAAATAATTGGACAAACGAGAAAAGTAGATAGTCAACCTGGGTTTTTACTAGATTTTTCTATCGGTCAGTATGATACGTATACGCCGTTGCAATTAGCGCAATATATTTCAACGATTGCGAATGGTGGTTATAGAATGCAACCTCAAATTGTACAAGAAATACGAGAACAATCAATAAAAGAAGAGGTTGGCAAAGTTATACGTTCCATAGAGCCTGTGGTATTAAATCGAATTGATATGAAGAAAGAACATATTGATCGGATAAAAGAAGGGTTTAGATGGGTATTCCAAGAAGGTGATGGAACTGGCGTGAAATATTTCAAAAACGCGCCATATAAACCAGCAGGAAAGACAGGAACAGCCCAAACTGTATATGGTGGAGATGACCCGATTGGTAGAAATGCAAAAGGAGAACGTATGGAATGTTACAACTTAACGTTAGTTGGATATGCTCCATATGATAATCCAGAAGTAGCATTTTCCGTAGTAGTTCCATGGCTTCATGATGATAAAAATGGAATTAATTCTATAATTGGAAAGGAAGTATTAGATGTATACTTTGATTTAAAACAGCAACGTATACATGGTGAATCTACTAGTACAGGTAGTTCTAAGCAAAATTAGAGTAATTTTCTCAGGCAATAGACCCTGTTTATATAAAGCCATTTATAAGTAAAAAAATGAAATGTGAAATAAGAGATAGCGGCGATCATAGCTACTATCTCTTATTTTGTTAATAACTCTCATACTAGCTATAAAATTTTTTTCAGTTTATGGAACAAATTTGGTTCGGTGATTGTCTATTATGTGTACGTATAAAAAGGTGCTAAAAATTTGGAAGGAATGATGATTTTGAAAAATAAGAGGATGCTAAAAATAGGAATATGCGTTGGTATATTAGGTTTAAGTATTACAAGTCTAGAAGCTTTTACAGGAGGGGCACTGCAAGTTGAAGCGAAAGAAAAGACTGGACAAGTGAAACATAAAAATCAGGCGACGCATAAAGAGTTCTCTCAACTTGAGAAAAAATTTGATGCTCGATTAGGTGTATATGCGATTGATACTGGTACAAATCAAACAATCTCTTATCGATCTAACGAAAGATTTGCCTTCGCATCAACCTACAAGGCTTTAGCCGCAGGAGTATTACTACAGCAAAACTCAATTGATACATTAAATGAAGTAATCACATTTACGAAAGAAGACTTAGTGGATTATTCACCTGTTACAGAGAAACATGTAGATACTGGAATGAAACTAGGAGAAATTGCTGAGGCTGCTGTTCGTTCAAGTGATAATACTGCAGGGAACATTTTATTTAATAAAATAGGCGGACCTAAAGGATATGAAAACGCGCTTAGGCAGATGGGGGATCCGATTACTATGTCTGATCGCTTTGAAACAGAATTAAACGAAGCTATTCCAGGAGACATTCGTGACACTAGTACAGCGAAAGCAATTGCTACGAATCTTAAAGCTTTTACGGTCGGAAATGCACTTCCAGCTGAAAAACGTAAAATTCTTACAGAGTGGATGAAAGGGAATGCTACAGGGGACAAACTTATTCGTTCAGGCGTACCAACTGACTGGGTAGTTGGAGATAAATCAGGTGCTGGCAGTTACGGGACAAGAAATGATATTGCTATCGTTTGGCCTCCAAATAGAGCACCAATTATCATCGCAATTTTATCTAGTAAAGATGAGAAAGAGGCAACCTATGATAATCAACTCATTGCAGAGGCAACTAAAGTTATAGTTAAGGCTCTTAGGTAATAGTATTTTAGTTTTCGCATTTTTAACATGAAAGTATTAAAAGTATAAAGTTAGAAAACGACTCTTTTCGTGTGATAAGAGTCGTTTTTGTATTCTTATTATTAAAAAGGTAAAAGTAAAAATATAACGAATACATATGACATATCTCATATGAAATTTCATGTAATGTATTATTTTATTAATTTAAATAAATTTCAAGAAAGTATAATATAATTCAGTTAGCATATAGAAGTGTTTGATGAGAATGTAAAGGAGAAAATATGAAAAAGAAGATTAATAGAATTGTAATGATTATTTGTATATTAGTAGGTTTTACAATCTTTTTATATTTACAGAACAATTTAATAAGTATAACTGAGATTAAAATAACCTCTAGTAAAATACCATCCTCTTTTAAAGGGTATAAAATTCTACAAATTTCAGACTTACACAATAAAAAATTTGGCGATAATCAAGATGTGTTAATTCAAAAAATAAAAAGTATAGACCCAGATATTATTGCAATTACGGGTGATTTAATTGACAGTAAATCATACGATGCAGAAGTTAGTATGCAATTAATACGAGAAATGGTAAAGAAGTATCCTGTATATTTTGTGACAGGAAACCATGAACAATGGTCTGGAAAGTATAACAGTTTAGAAAAAGAGTTGAAGAAATATGGTGTCAATGTTTTAAGGAATGAACATGTAGGCATTCGAAAGGGTGAGCAAGAGATAAACTTGCTAGGTATTGATGATCCAGAGTTTGGTACTGGAAACCGTGATGAAGGAAATATTATAATAGATGAAATTAAAAAAGCAAAAATTGAAATGCAGCCAGATAGATATAATGTATTATTATCCCACAGGCCTGAATTTATAAAGGAATATACGAATGAGAGGTTGGATTTGGTTTTATCGGGACATGCTCATGGAGGGCAAGTTAGATTGCCATTTATCGGGGGATTAGTTGCTCCAAATCAAGGTGTTTTACCTAAATATACAGCAGGTTTATATGTAGAACAAAATACATCAATGGTAGTGAGTAGAGGATTAGGAAATAGTATCATTCCGCAAAGAATTTTGAATAGGCCAGAGATTGTAGTCGTGCAGCTAAATTAAGTTGTACGATTTTTTTATACAATAATGAGTAAAGGTGTTTTATGTATTTTGCAGGAGTTAACATTACAATTTTGTTAAAAATTTTCTACGTTACATAAAGTAACAAAATTTGACCCTGAGTGTTTGTTATAGTGTAAATAATCAAAAAACTTAAAATTTGTCGAGTGAAAATTGTGATAAGTAATTCATGTAAAAAACTTAAAGGGGTGTACACATGCATAAAGAATATGAAATTGAAGAATACACGGCGATTGAGGAACAAATACATTATTATTGTAAATGTTTATTAGTAAGTCATCCTGATCAAATAATAAAGTATTTAGAAAAAAGGTTAGAAAAATATGCAGAAACATTACAATATGCACATTTATATCCTGACACAGTTATTTTACCGTTACAGCAATTAGTTATTGAATATTCTTTAGATGTTGCTAGAATTCGGAAGTATATGAATTTAAAAACGTAAAGTGAAATTTATAGTTTAAATGAAACAGAGTCGACTTTAGGAAATGAAATGCTAATGTCGACTCTGTTTCATTGTTTCATATCGTTGATTGAACATACATACTAATCAATGAAGTTTGACATATAATTAAGCAAGGGTAAAATAAAAGTGAGTACTCACTCATTTTATTGGAAAAGGAGGATGAAACGTGCAACAACCTTCAATTATTTTACGGACTGTATCAAAAAGTTTTGGGAAAAAAGAAGTGTTACACAATCTTTCATTGCAAGTTGAAAAAGCAGAAATTTTTGGTTTTGTTGGACCTTCTGGATCGGGGAAAACAACGCTCATTAAAATGATTGCAGGTATTAATGAGGCAACGAAAGGTGAAGTGCTAGTTAATAATACTAATATGCCTAATTTAAATGAAATGAAAAGAATTGGTTATATGGCCCAGGCGGATGCATTATACGAAGAATTGTCAGCATATGAAAATGCAGATTTTATAGCAACGATGTATGGACTAAAGGGAAAACGTAAAAAGACAAGAATTGCAGAGGTTTTTGAACTTGTACAATTGTCACAGTATATGAAAAAGCAAGTACAACAATTTTCAGGTGGAATGAAAAAACGCTTATCATTAGCAATAGCACTCCTCCATGAACCAGAAATATTAATTTTAGATGAGCCTACAGTGGGGATAGATCCGCTTCTTAGAAAAACGATTTGGGAAAAATTTTATGAACTTAAAAAGAAAGGTACAACGATTATTGTAACGACACACATTATGGATGAAGCTGAATTTTGTGAGCGTCTAGGGTTAATTAGAGAAGGGAAACTAGTTGCGGTTGGAACAACTGAAGAATTGAAAAAAAGCGTGTCATCTGGACGGATTGAAGATGTCTTTTTGTTGGAAGAGGTGGTGTCATCATGAGAGTTACTGGTGTAATCATTCGTATTATTCGCCAATTTTTTCGAGATAAGCGTTCGTTAGCGATGATGTTTGGGGCACCAATGTTATTACTTTGGCTATTATCGCTAGTGTTTACACAAAAAGACTATATACCGCAAATTGCTGTTGTTGATATGCCCGCTCAAATAGTAAAAGTGATGAAAAATCAAGAAGCGTCAATTTATGAATACAGTAAAGAAAACGCGATTTCTGAGTTAGAAAAACAAAAGGTAGATGCAGTACTTCGAATAGAGAATGGAAAAATGAAACTTCTGTTGGAAGGTAGTGATTCGTCAAAAAATCGTGCTGTACTTCAAGTATTGCAAAAAAGCACAGAGAAGAATGATGTATCGATTATGAAACCTGAAGTAAATTATTTACATGGCTCTAAAGACTTTACGATGTTTGATGGGCTTGGTCCTGTATTAATTGGTTTCTTTACATTTTTCTTTGTATTTATATTATCAGGTGTATCCTTCGTAAGAGAACGTTTAAGTGGTACGCTAGAAAGGTTATTATCCACCCCAGTAAGAAGATGGGAAATAGTCGCAGGTTATATTATTGGTTTTGGAATCTTTGCCTTTATACAATCCATTATTATCGTAAGTTTTTCCGTTTATATTTTAGATTTATATGTAGCTGGCTCCATATGGCTAACGCTACTTATTACATGTATGCTCTCTTTAACTGCACTAACATTAGGTACGTTCTTATCGGCATACGCAAATAATGAATTTCAAATGATTCAATTTATACCGCTTGTTATTGTGCCACAAATCTTCTTTTCTGGATTGTTTCCAATGGAATCTATGAACAAGTGGCTACAAATGTTAGGGAAATTATTTCCGCTCACATACGGCGCTGACGCAATGAGACAAGTGATGATTCGGAATCAAGGGTTTACAGAGATTGCATTAGATCTTACTGTATTATTACTTTTTTCAATATTATTTGCAGTAGGAAATGTATTTGCTTTAAAGAAACATCGCAAAATATAATAATGACAAAAAGGAGCTTTATAAATGCAGAAGGATTGGCTGGAGGAATTAATAGCTGTAACTAACACGGATAAACGAAATGAACGTCAAATGCGTATATTAGAGGCGGCTGTTGATATGTTTGGAGAAAAAGGATACGCTTCAACTTCAACAAGTGAAATTGCAAAGCGTGCTGGTGTAGCGGAAGGAACCATCTTCCGCTACTATAAAACAAAAAAAGATTTATTACTAGCGGTCGTAATGCCAACTTTAACTAAGTTCGCTGCACCATTTTTCGTACAAACCTTTGCAAAAGAAATATTTAAATCGGAGTATGAATCGTATGAAGGACTTTTAAGGGTTGTAATTCATAATAGATTTAAATTTGCTCAAAAACACTTCCCTATGATAAAAATATTAATTCAAGAAGTACCATTTCAACCAGAACTAAAAAATGAAATACAGCAATTAATAGAAACAGAACTGTTTTCACATTTCAAAAAGTTAATTGTGAAATTTCAAGAAGAAGGGGAAATTATTGAGATACCGTCATCTTCCGTATTACGTCTTACTTTATCAGCTGTATTAGGTTTATTATTAACACGATTTTTATTATTGCCTGAAGAAAGATGGAATGATGAAGCGGAAATTGAAAATACGATTCAATTTATATTGTATGGATTAACTCCACGATTTTAATCGTTGAAGTGTGAATTACATACATTACTTTTAAGTAAAAATAAATCGCCTTTAAAAAGGCGATTTATTTTCATTATATATTTTTGATAAATAAGTACTTGTTTACTAAAAACATTCTAAATCAGCGTGTTTCTTTGTCTCTTCTTCTAAGACCTAATAATCCTGCTAGTCCTAATAAACCAAGCCAAGCCCAATTATTATTTTTATCACGATTATCATTTAAATCATTTGTTGTATTTACATTTCGAGTTCTTACATCATTATTAACTCTGTCTAAGTTATTGTCATTTACTCGAGTTGAAATATCAGTGTTATTAACTCTATTCATATTATTTCCATCGTATTCAGCTTGCGTAGATGTACCTAAAAACATAATAGATAGTGCTAAAACACTTAAAATAGATGATAATTTCTTTTTCATAACAATCCCTCCTTTCTTAATCATTAATTTCTCCGAAGCACGTGTGTATTATTCATTTCACAATATCTAAACCCTCATTAATAGGACGCACATTTATAGAAAATAGAGTTGAATGATTGTTAATATATCATTGGATATATATTTCTCATAAAAATAACTGAATCAAACTTTGCTTAAAATGTTAATCTTAGTACAATTTATATTATACAGACTAGTAATAAGGAGGTAATAAGATGCGACAATTTGCAAAACCTACAATCGTCGTAAGTAAATGTTTAGAATTTGATGCTTGTCGTTATAATGGGGAGATGATTCCAGATGTAACAATACGAAATTTGCAGCCATTTGTTACATTTATACCTGTTTGTCCAGAAGTCGAGATTGGATTGGGGACTCCTCGTGAAACGATACGAATTGTAGAAGAAAATGGTGAGAATAGACTTGTGCAACCGTCGACACGAGAAGATGTAACTGAAAAAATGGAGCAGTTTTCAAATGACTTTTTACAAACGATATCGGATGTGGATGGTTTTATTTTAAAGAATCGTTCACCAAGTTGTGGTACGCGTGATGTGAAAATTTATTCTGGTTTTGAAAAAGCGCCAGCAAAGGGAAAAGGAGCTGGCTTATTTGGCGGAGCAGTAGTAAAAAAATTTTCGTATCTTCCTATTGAAGAGGAAGGCAGATTGTCGAATTTTATTATTAGAGAGCATTTCTTTACAAGACTATTTACAATCGCATATTACAAAATGATTAAACATAATAAAAATATGAAAGACCTTGTATCGTTTCAGTCGGACAATAAATATTTATTTATGGCATATAATCAGGTGAAACAAAAGGAATTAGGGCGTATAATTGCAAATCACAAAAATGAAAAGATTGAAGTGGTATTTGAAAACTATGAGAAGACTTTATATGAATTATTTATGCGCACACCCCGTTATACATCGAATGTAAATGTATGCGAGCACATTTTTGGATATTTTAAAACAAAGCTAAAAAAACAAGAAAAAGATCATTTTATAGAACTGTTACAAAAGTATGCAGAAAAGAAAATACCGCTTAGTAGTTTACTTACAATTTTAAAATCATGGGCCATTCGATTTGATGAAAAGTATTTATTAAGACAAACGTATTTCGAACCATACCCTGAAGCATTAGTAGAAATTTCTGATTCGGGAAAAGGTAGAGATTATTAAACAATAAATTACATAATTCGACACAAAACCTCCTATGTTGTTGTAGAACAATGTAGGAATTTTTTTGTGCATTAGTACAGAATCTGTTTTAAAATTAAGTTATGACAGAATTGTAGCAATTGTCTAACTAATATTCTTGTCTTTTAAGTTGTTATGTTTGTAGTAGAAACTCGCACGCTGTCGAAACTCAATATTCGATAAGGGGTGTGTAGCGGAATGGAATTTACTCTAACTCGCGAAAAACAAATGATTAAAGAAATGGTACGTGACTTTGCTGAAAAGGAAATTGCACCGAAAGCTGTATATTATGACAAAACTGCAGAGTTTCCATATGAAACATTTCAAAAAATGGGCGAACTAGGATTACTAGGTATCCCATTCCCAGAAGAGTATGGAGGTTCAGGCGGCGATACGGTATCGTACGCATTAGCAGTTGAAGAAATTGGTCGCGCTTGTGGTGGCACTGGTTTAAGCTATGCTGCAACAATTTCATTAGGTGCTTCTCCAATTTATTATTTCGGTACAGAAGAACAAAAACAAAAGTATTTAGTTCCAATGGCGTCAGGTAAAACATTAGGTGCCTTCGGATTAACGGAGCCGAATGCTGGATCTGATGCAGGTGGTACTCAAACGAAAGCGGTATTAGATGGTGATGAGTATGTAATCAGTGGTGAGAAGTGTTGGATTACAAACGCAGAGTATGCAAATACAATTATTGTAACCGCTGTCAATGGCGTTGAAGAGAATGGTAGAAAACGTATTTCTGCATTTATCGTGCCTACTACGAGTGAAGGGTTAACGATTTCTAGTCCCTACGATAAGATGGGTGTTCGTGCTTCTAATACTTGTGAAATCGTACTTGATGGTGTTCGTGTGCCGAAAGAAAATATTCTTGGTGATGTAAATAAAGGTTTTAAACAATTTTTATATACACTTGATGGAGGGCGTATTTCAATCGCAGCACTGGCAGTTGGTATTGCGCAATCAGCCTTTGAACGTGCATTGCAATATGCGAAAGAACGTCAACAATTTGGAAAGTCAATCTCTAATTTCCAAGCGATTCAATTTAAATTAGCTGATATGGCGACTGAAGTAGAGTTAGCTCGTAATTTAGTACATAAAGCAGCTTGGTTAAAAGATAACGATAAACCTTTCGGTAAAGAAGCGGCTATGGCAAAACTATTCGCATCGGAAGCAGCAAGTCGTATTGCGAATCAAGCAGTACAGATTCATGGTGGATATGGCTATATGCGTGAATATGAAGTTGAACGACATATTCGTGATGCGAAGCTATTAGAAATTGGTGAAGGAACTTCTGAAATTCAACGTCTCGTAATTGCTAGACATTTAGGATGTAGATAAAAGGGAGGAATCACTATGTTTCAAAAAATATTAATTGCGAATCGCGGGGAAATCGCTGTTCGTATTATGAAAACTTGTCAAAAACTTGGCATTCGCACTGTTGCTATTTATTCTGAAGCAGATGAAAATGCCCTTCATGTAAAAATGGCAAATGAAGCTTACTTAGTAGGTGGACCGCGTGTTCAAGAAAGCTATTTAAACCTTGAAAAAATTATTGAAATAGCTAAGAAGACAAATGCAGAAGCAATTCATCCGGGTTATGGTTTATTATCAGAGAATCCGTCTTTTCCGGTTCGCTGCAAAGAAGAAGGAATCGTATTTATCGGTCCTTCAGAAGAAATCATTACGAAGATGGGAAGTAAAATTGAATCACGTATCGCAATGCAAGCAGCAGATGTCCCAGTAGTCCCAGGTATTACTACAAATATTGAAACTGCTGAAGAAGCAATTGAAATTGCAAAACAAATTGGTTATCCATTAATGCTTAAGGCATCCGCAGGCGGCGGAGGCATTGGTATGCAGTTGATGGAAACTGAGCAAACGCTCACCAAAGCATTTGAAAGTAATAAAACAAGAGCACAAAATTTCTTCGGTAACGGAGAAATGTATTTAGAGCGATATATAGCAGATGCGCATCATATTGAAATTCAGCTTTTAGCAGATACACATGGTAACACAGTGTATTTATGGGAGCGTGAATGTTCGGTACAGCGCCGAAATCAAAAAGTAATCGAAGAAGCACCTTCACCATTTTTAGATGAAGGTACACGAAAGGCGATGGGAGAAGTTGCTGTACAAGCTGCCAAAGCACTTGGCTATACAAATGCAGGTACAGTTGAGTTTCTTGTAGATGATCAGAAGAACTTCTATTTCTTAGAGATGAATACGAGATTACAAGTAGAGCATCCAGTGACAGAAGAAATTACGGGATTAGACCTTGTAGAACAGCAACTCCTTATCGCAAGTGGAGAGAAACTATCATTTACTCAGGATGATGTAAAACGTAGTGGTCATGCCATTGAAGCTCGTATTTATGCAGAGGATCCGAAAACATTCTTCCCGTCACCTGGGAAAATTACAGATTTAATATTACCGTCAAATGTACGAATTGATCACTTCTTAGAAAATCATGTAACGATTACACCTTTCTATGATCCAATGATTGCGAAAGTCATTGCACATGGCGAGACTCGTGAAGAAGCAATTTCGAAATTACATGATGCTCTAGAAGAATTAAAAGTAGAAGGTATTAAAACGAACACGCCAATGCTACTGCAAGTTTTGGAAGACGAAGTGTTCAAAAAGGGTATTTATACAACGGGTTTTGTAACGAAACAACTCGTTAAAAAATAAGATTTAACAATATTAAGGGGGAAAAAATGATGACGAAAGTATACGCATCGATGGCAGGAAACGTTTGGAAGATTGTTGTAGGAGTAGGAGATACAGTAGAGGAAGAGCAGGATGTCGTCATTTTGGAATCTATGAAAATGGAAATTCCAATCATTTCAGAAGAAGCCGGCACAGTTATGAAAATTAATGTGCAAGAAGGCGATTTTGTAAATGAAGGAGATGTATTATTAGAAATTGAATAGGGAGATATAGGGGGAAGCCAATTGAAACTACCTAATTTTGCTGTCATTAAAGAAGTAGGACCACGTGATGGTTTACAAAATGAAAAAAAGATTGTTGGCACAAAAGATAAAGTAAAATGGATTCAACTACTTACAGAAGCAGGATTGTCGTATGTTGAAGTTTCCTCATTCGTTCACCCAAAATGGGTCCCATCATTAGCGGATGCAAATGATGTGTTTTCTGAGCTGAAAAGGGATCCCAATGTTACATATGCTGCGCTTGTTCCGAACCAAAATGGTTTGGAACGAGCTTTTTTGCAAAATGTAGATGAGGTGAATGTTTTTTTATCAGCAAGTGAATCTCATAATAAAAGTAATATTAATAAATCGATTAAAGAAGCATTAGTTGTAATCGAAGATATAACAAAACAGGCATTATTCGAAGGGAAAAAGGTAAGAGGCTATGTTTCTACTGTATTTGGATGTCCTTATGAAGGGGATATAAGTCTCGCAGCAGTTGACGAATTATGTAATCAACTATTTTCATACGGCATTTATGAAGTTTCTCTTGGGGATACAATTGGTGTAGCGAATCCATTACAAGTAGAACAAGTATTAGAACATCTATTAAAGAAGTATGATGCTTCGCAGTTTGCCATGCATTTTCATAATACGTATGGAATGGCTCTAGCGAATGTAGTTAAATCATTAGAATACGGTATTACAACGTTTGATAGTTCTTGTGGTGGACTCGGGGGCTGCCCTTATGCACCAGGAGCATCAGGTAATGTTGCTACTGATGACCTAGTACATATGCTCCATAAATTAGGAGTCCAAACGAATATAGACGAAGAAAAGTTATTGAGAGCTAGTCAATTTATTCAAAGTAAGTTAAATATCCAATTACCGAGTCATGTGTATAGAGCGCTTCAACATAAAACGATAAGTAGGTGAGTAGATGCTACAATTACAAAACATTTCCGTTGATTACGTAACACCTCACGTAGTAAAGATTTCGTTAAATCGTGCGAGACAAGCAAACTCATTATCTTTGGCATTATTAGATGAATTACAAACTATATTAACTCAAATAAGTGAAGATTCAAACGCGCGTGTAGTTGTTTTGACTGGTGCTGGTGAAAAAGCATTTTGTGCTGGTGCTGATCTAAAAGAGCGTGCCGATATGAATGAAGAACAAGTCCGCCATGCTGTTAGTATGATTCGCACTACTATGGAGATGGTTGAACAATTACCACAGCCAGTTATTGCTGTTATAAATGGAATCGCACTTGGTGGTGGTACGGAATTAAGTTTAGCTTGTGATTTTAGAATTGCTGCTGAATCTGCAAGTCTTGGTCTTACTGAAACGACACTTGCAATTATACCGGGAGCAGGTGGTACACAGCGCTTACCGAGATTAATTGGAGTTGGTAGAGCGAAAGAATTAATTTATACAGGTAGACGTATTTCAGCGCAAGAAGCAAAAGAATATGGTTTAGTAGAATTTGTTGTACCAGCTAATTTACTTGAAGAGAAAGCGATTGAAATAGCAGAGAAAATTGCTAGTAATGGACCTATTGCTGTTCGATTAGCAAAAGAAGCGATTTCAAACGGTATTCAAGTTGATTTACATACCGGATTACAAATGGAAAAACAAGCGTATGAGGGTGTAATCCATACGAAAGATAGATTAGAAGGATTACAAGCATTC
This sequence comes from Bacillus sp. 22475, assembly GCF_052044835.1. Taxonomy (NCBI): domain Bacteria; kingdom Bacillati; phylum Bacillota; class Bacilli; order Caryophanales; family Bacillaceae; genus Bacillus; species Bacillus sp. 22475. Next base: position 17,228 of record NZ_JBQENW010000047.1, read on the forward strand.
AAGGAAAAACGCACACCAACGTATAAGGGGGAGTAAATATGTTAGATCAAAAACAACAATCGAATACATTTGAAGAACGAGTTGAAACAATTAAACAAGGCGGCGCACCAAAATATCATGAACAAAATAAAGCAAAAGGAAAATTATTTGTTCGAGATCGTTTAGCGCTCCTATTTGATAATGGCGAATATGTAGAAGATGCATTATTTGCTAACTGTGAACAAACAGGCTTACCTGCGGACGGCGTTGTAACGGCAACGGGTAAAATACATGGTCGTACTGCGTGTGTAATGGCCAATGATTCTACTGTAAAAGCTGGATCATGGGGATCACGCACAGTTGAAAAGATTTTACGTATTCAAGAAACAGCTGAAAAACTACGTGTTCCGTTATTTTATTTAGTCGACTCTGCTGGAGCGCGTATTACAGATCAAGTAGAAATGTTCCCAGGGCGCCGTGGTGCAGGAAGAATCTTCTATAATCAAGTGAAATTATCAGGTAAAGTTCCTCAAGTATGCTTATTATTTGGACCTTCTGCAGCTGGTGGTGCCTATATTCCAGCCTTTTGCGACGTTGTAATGATGGTAGAAGGAAATGCATCTATGTATTTAGGATCTCCTCGTATGGCTGAGATGGTTATCGGTGAGAAGGTAACTTTAGAAGAGATGGGCGGAGCTCGTATGCATTGCTCTGTATCAGGATGCGGAGATGTTTTATGTAAGACAGAAGAAGATGCGATTACACAAGCAAGACAATACATTTCATATTTTCCAAATAACTACTTAGAAAAGACTCCATTGGTTACACCTCAAGAACCGAAACAATTTGATAAAACGTTAGAACAAATCATTCCAGAAAATCAAAATGCTCCTTTCAATATGAAAGATCTCATTAATAGAGTTATTGATGAAGGTTCATTCTATGAAGTAAAAAAATTATTTGCTCAAGAGCTAATTACAGGCTTAGCACGTATTGATGGTAAGCCTGTTGGTATTATTGCAAATCAGCCGCGTATGAAGGGCGGCGTATTATTCCATGATTCAGCTGATAAAGCTGCTAAGTTTATTAATTTATGCGATGCATATCATATTCCATTATTATTCCTTGCGGATGTACCAGGATTTATGATCGGTACAAAAGTAGAGCGTGCCGGTATTATTCGCCACGGTGCAAAAATGATTTCTGCAATGAGTGAAGCAACTGTACCGAAGATTTCTATCGTTGTTCGTAAAGCATATGGCGCTGGTTTATATGCGATGGCAGGTCCAGCATTTGAACCAGATTGCTGTCTGGCATTACCGACAGCCTCTATTGCGGTAATGGGTCCAGAAGCTGCGGTTAATGCTGTATATGCAAATAAAATTGCAGCTTTACCAGAAGAAGAGCGTGCTAGCTTCATTGCTGAAAAACGTGAAGAATATAAGAAAGATATCGATATATACCATTTAGCATCAGAGATGGTGATTGATGGTATTGTTCATCCAAACAATTTACGTGAAGAGTTAAAAGGACGTTTCGAAATGTATATGAGTAAATATCAAGTATTCACAGATCGTAAACATCCTGTATATCCAGTTTAAAAGCCCTATTTAGGGCTTTCTTGCTCAAAAAGTTAAGGAGGGGAAAACATTGAAACAAGCAGTTTGGTTTCCAACAGAAGAGTATAAGGAAAAAACACGTTTATATAGTTGGATGAAATCATTGGGATATGAAGACTATGAAACTTTTTATAATAAATCTATTGAGGAAACAGCTTGGCTTTGGGGAGAGGCAGAAAAAGCAGTTGGCTATCAATGGATGAAACCTTATACAGAAGTGTTAGATTTAGAAAATGGTACACCGTTTGCACAGTGGTATAATGGCGGAACATGTAACGTTGTAGAATCAGCTTTATCCCGCTGGCTTGCGGATGAAGAGACACGAATACAGCCAGCACTTCAGTACGAAGGAGAAAATGGAACTTCAAAATCATTTACATATGAAGAGCTTGATAACTGGGTAAGCCGTGTTGCCAATGGTTTGAAACACGCGGGTATTGAAAAAGGTGACCGTGTAACAATTTATATGCCGATGATTCCAGAAACAGTTGTTGCGATGTTAGCTGTAATGAAAATTGGAGCAATTATTTCACCAATATTTTCAGGTTTTGCGTCTGATGCAGTTATGACACGTGTGCAAGCGGCGGGTTCAAAAATGATTATTACTGCAGATGGATTTTCACGCCGCGGTAAAATTGTTTCTTTAAAAGATGAAGTAGATAAAGCTTGTGAACATTGCCCAACTGTTGAAAAAGTTGTTATCGTTCGTCATGCAGGAAATGATTTTACACCACATAACTATGACTTTTCGTGGAATACGCTAGAAAAAGAAAAACCATTCATACATGCCGAGGAAATGCAAAGTGATGATCCATTAATGCTCATTTATACATCAGGAACGACTGGTAAGCCGAAAGGAACAGTACACACGCATGCAGGATTTCCTTTGAAAGCAGCTTTTGATGCAGGATTTGGAATGAATATTAAACAAGGTGATCGTGTATTATGGGTAACTGATATGGGCTGGATGATGGGGCCGTTTCTATTATTCGGTTCACTCATTAATGGAGCAACGATGGTTATGTACGAAGGTGTTCCAGACTTCCCAGAAGCAGACCGGTTATGGGAGACAGTTGATAAATATGAGATTACTCATCTAGGTATTTCGCCAACGTTAATCCGAGCATTGATGGCAAAAGGTGATGAGTATGTCAATAAACATTCTTTAAAGAGTTTGGAAGTATTCGCATCAACAGGAGAACCTTGGAATCCTGATCCATGGATGTGGCTGTTTGAAACAGTTGGAAAAGGAAATGTCCCAATCTGTAACTACTCAGGTGGAACTGAAATCTCTGGTGGGATTTTCGGTAATGTTCTTATTAAGCCAATAGCACCGATTAGTTTTAACGCATCTTTACCAGGAATGGCAGCTGTCGTACTGGATGATCAAGGTAAACCAATTCGAGATGAAGTCGGAGAATTATGCTTAGAGAAACCTTGGGTAGGTATGACGAAAAGCTTCTGGGAAGATGATGAACGTTACGTAAACACATATTGGTCGCGTTTTGAAAATAAATGGGTCCACGGTGACTGGGTCATTTACGATGGTGAACAATATATCATCACAGGGCGTTCAGACGATACGTTAAATATTGCAGGTAAACGTATTGGACCTGCTGAATATGAATCTATTCTTGTGAAACATAACGATGTAATCGAAGCTGCTGCAATTGGTGTACCTGACGAAGTAAAAGGTGAAGTTTGTCATTGTTTTGTAGTATTAAGAGACCATGTAACATTCACAGGAGAATTAAAGAAAGAATTAATGAGTTTAGTAAACTCTCATATTGGAAAAGCGTTGTGTCCTAAAGACATCCACGTTGTAGAAGATTTACCGAAAACACGTAATTCTAAAGTAATGCGCCGTGTTATTAAAGCAGCTTACTTAGGAAAAGAATTAGGTGATTTATCATCGCTTGTAAATCCTGAAGTAGTTCCGTTTATTCAGGGGTTACAGTCTAGTAAATTATAAAGTTAGCAAGGAGTTCTATATAAATAGAGCTCCTTTTTTATGTTTATAAAAAGAGAAGAAGTGAAATTGATGAAGAAGAAAAATTCTACTATTAGTGTTAAGTATGTCTGTTTTATAGTTTTTATTAAAATACGATACTGTGGCATGTTTATTCATTGGAGTAATTAAATTTTGTTAAGGATGAAATTCAATAAAAGCGTTATTTTAATAGGTTGTTACGAAATTTAATTTGAAAGGCACATCCAAATGATAAAAAAAGAGCACTATAATGAAGTGACCCCGGTATTGTACCGGGCTCATTTTTAATTTTGCCTTAATCCGTTTCGTATTATAATAATCTATATATTTTTCTAATTCTATTTTAAAGTGCTCTACATTTTCAAATTCTTTTATGTAGAGGAACTCCGACTTCATAATCACAAAGAAATTTTCTATTACTGCGTTGTCGTAACAGTTGCCTTTTCGAGACATACTCTGGACGATAGCTCTTGATTCAAGTGTCCGGACGTACTGTCTCAT
>NZ_JBQENW010000048.1:0-21220 GCF_052044835.1 Bacillus sp. 22475
GAATGTATAGCACTTTTCAAAGGCCTTTTCACCTGAAGACTCATATCGTCTAATCCACTCACGAAGTACACTAGGGTTAACTCCTATAGATTTAGCAATTGTTTTTCCACTTTCTGTACCATCTAAATATCGTTTCACCGCTTGGATTTTTTCTTTTGAAGAAAATTTAGCCATAAAAAATGCACCTCCAATTGTTAGGCTGTGTCTAACAATTGGGGTGCACTTCACTTCAATGCGGTTGGCCTTTGTATAATTGTTTTTAATAAGTATAATGGCTTTATTTTGAGAATAAGGTTTTAATTTTATTGCGTGTTACTAATAAAATCCCGCCTAATACAGATAGCATTCCTAGAGCCATATTGTTTGATTGCTCGCTACCAGCGTTAGGAAGTTCTTTAGTGTTATTGTTTTTAGTACCATTATCTGCTTGCGTTTGTTTAGACTGTGATACTTCATTAATCTTGTTATCAACATTTTGCTTCGTTGTATGTAACTCAGCTAATTTGTCGTCAATTTTTTTCTCAGTATGCTTAAAGTCGTTAATTTTAATATCTAGGTCTTGTTTTTTCTTTGATAAATCATCTGAAACAGTTTGTTTCGATTGTTTAATTTCGTTAATTTTATTGATTAAATCTTGTCTAGCTTCTTGTAAAACAGCTAGTTTGTTTTTTACATCTTGTTTAGCTAATTCTAAGTTAGCGGAAAGACTATCTAAATTGCTTTTAATTTTCTTAAGTTCCTCTAACGTGTTACCAGTATTCGGCTTGTTTTCTTTTAGTTCAGAGAGTTTGTCCTCAGCAGTTTGTTTCGCTTTTTTTAACTCAGCTAATTTTTCATCTACTTGTTTTTTAACTTCCTTAAGTTCATTAACCTTTTGATCAATGTTCTCTTTATGTTGCTTCATTTCATTCACTTTTTCATCGACAGTTTGTTTATGTTCTTTAATCTCATTAACTTTGTTATCGATATTTTGCTTATGTTCTTTTACTTCAGCAACTTTATCTTCTACTTGTTTTTTATGCTCTTTAATCTCAGCGATTTTATCTTCGGCGATTTGTTTGTCTTGCTGAAGTTTTGCATCTAGTTCTTGTTTATGCTGTTTAACTTCGTTAATTTTTTCATCAGCAACTTGTTTACGTTCATGTAGTTCATTCACCTTTGTATCAACATTTTCCTTAACTTTGTTAAGTTCATTTAATGTTTGATCCACGTTTTCTTTGTGTTGCTGTAATTTCGCATCTAACTCTTGTTTATGTTGCTTAATTTCAGCTAATCGATCTCCCGTACTTTGCTGAGGAGTAGCATCATTTACTTCCGCATGAGCAGAGTTTGCGCCAGCAATCATTGCTAAAGCTAGTGTAGACGCAGCAATTGTTTGTTTTGTTTTCATATTTTTGTACCTCTTTTCTTTCATATGCATGAGCTGTTTTGTGTAAAATTGAGCATATAGAAGTAGATTCTTCCATCATTATATACCATCTGCGCCGTCTAGAGGAAGTATTTGCATAATAATCTATGATTATGTAATTTTTATAATCTCTGATTTCGGATAGGAGAGTACTCTTTAGCGATATGAATAATTTTTAATATAGTAGAGTTTACATCCTTACTATTACGAATAACAAACAAATAATCAGCTTCATTTTCTACAGGAGCTACTACGTCTTCATGTAGTGATTCAGCTTGTTGGCGATGGAGGACTTCTTTGAAACTGGAATAGTTCCCCCTAAAAATATTTGTACTTCGTTTACTAAGGCCCACTCTTTCATAAAGTACATCATCTGGGATATCAAAGTGAACTAATATGCGTACATATTTATTCTGTGGAAATAATTCGTTTAGTAAATAGAACCTTCCGTTTTTACTGCGATTGGAGTTACAAATAATAAGGTGTAAATTTGTATGTTCTTTCGCATAATCAACAATGAATTTAGAAAGACCGTGCTTAAATGTATTAGGGCCTTTAGCCGGCTGTAATTTATCGTAATGCGTGTTAATAAATTCAGCTTGATTATCTTGATCCATAACGAAAGAGTGGGGTAACTCTTTTTCTAATGCTCTTGCAAATGTAGTTTTTCCACTGTGTGTTTTTCCAACTGTAATGATGACTAATCTTTTCATGACGCCCTCCATTTGTATTGTTATGAACTGGAATATTCGGTGTAGATCGAAATCTTCCTGCTAGAGATTACACAAATTATTGGAGCGTTAGCAGGCTGAAAACTTGACAAAAAAACTTATTTATGCTATAATTTACCAATACAAAAATAAGGTGTATAATAGGGTTCTCCTGGCCAGGGGAACCCTATTTTTGTTGTGAAAATGAAGGAGAGTGTATGTGCGTGAAACAAGGTGAAGCAAGTGTAACGTCGTTAGTATCAGCTTTCGGAAGGGCGTATCATAGTGAATTTGATAATCCTAAAATCTTTGATGATTATGTAGCTAAAGATTTCATTTCACAAAAAGAACGTAAAGATATTGAAACGAACATGGTTCAAGGGATTCACTTTTTCAATAAAGACATTGCAGAGCAGTTTCAAGACAATCCAAAAGAAATATTAAATTGGATTACGCAAGTTCAGTTATCACCAACACCTTTAGCACGTGCTGCATATTGTGAAAGAGTATTACTACATGAAATTACATTAGGAGCGAAACAATACGTCATACTCGGTGCAGGCTTAGATACGTTCAGTTTTAGACACCGAGAATTAGAAAATAAAATAGAAATATTTGAAGTGGATCATCCTTCTACGCAGGTGTTTAAGAAGGAAAGAATAAAAGAAACAGAACTTGAAGTTCCAAAAAACCTTCATTTTGTTTCAATGGATTTTACGAAAGGATTTTCCTATGAACAGTTACGCAATGAAGGATTTGAACATAAAAAGACTTTCTTTAGCCTTTTAGGTGTTACGTACTATTTAACGAAAGAGGAACTTGCTAGTTTATTAGAATGTTTATTCGAGATGGTTCCGGCAGGTAGTTCTATCGTTTTTGATTATCCTGATGAAAACTTGTTTACAGAAAAGGGACTGTCCAATCGAGTTGAAAATATGGTGAAAATGGCTGCGGTAGGCGGAGAACCGATGAAATCATGTTATTTTTATGCTGAAATGGAAGCACTGTTAGAGAAGGCGGGCTTACTCATTTATGAGCATTTATTACCAGAGGATATTGATGTATTATATTTTGAAGGACGAAACGATTATTTAGAAGCTTTTGAGACAGTACATTATGTACATGCGGTGAAAAGGTAGGAAATTAGTAGGCATGGGGAGGAATCTCTGTGTCTTTTTTCTAATGATATAACCGGATTCAGGACTTTTAACCAACGTGAAAAGTCCTGAGTTAGAAAGTATGGTAGAGTGCTACTGTCAGAAGGAATCTTTTTTTATGTTTTCTATTACTAACGGCGGAGTTGATCTACAGCATCTACAGCATCTGCCGCATCCCTTGCCGCATTTGCAGCCTGTTTTGTTGTACGTATTTGCTGTTTCAAAAGAGTATTTTGTTCTTCTAACAAAGTATGCTGCACTGTACTTGTTTCAGTAACTTGCCAGATTGCTAAAGCTTCTTTTAAATCATCTGCAGCTCCGCTTTCTAGCGCTACTATACATGCATCAATTTTTTTGACTGAAAAATACTTAATGGGGATTGGTATACTACTTTGAAATTTTTGATCATATTCTTGAATTTGAGGGTCATATTTAGAAGCAGTAAATTTTCTAAACACGTGTATTATAGATGGCCACGCAGCAACAAATACAATTAAAAAAAACCACATAATAAACATACTACTTGTATCATTATAACTAAATAATCCTCCTGGTAAGATCATCAATAATACGAATGCAATTAATATCCCAGGTATACGGCTAGGACGTTTGTGTATCTTTTTCATGATACTTTCATAAGAAGTTACATAATATCGACCCTCTTTTAATCTTTGAACCCATTCTTCCTTTTGCATATACATGGCACCATCCTTTTTTTGTGAAGTATATTACTACTTAATCATATAACTTAAAGGGGTAAATAAACAGAAAATTCAGTGTAAAATATTTTTTCGCCCTGTAGGAAAATTATTTCATTTAATAAATCTATCTAGTTGTAGAGTATGCTCTAGTTTTTAATCCTTATATACTACATCCATGAATAATATGCGAGATTCATTATATGATGCAGACAACGGGAATATCGATACATTGGGATTTAGTAAACATTCAAAAACCAGGGTATGGAGGTGGTGAAATTTGGTTTGATGATGTACTGATAAGAAAAAATGGACATTTTATTTTACAAGAGTTATTCAGATTAAATGAAGAAAATTTGAAGAGGTAAAGCGCTTTATTGAGAGAGTGTAAAATAGATTAAAATGCAACATACCAAACCAAGAGATTTATCGTGTAACTTTACATTCATTTAATATTAATAGGATACTTGAAAAGGTAGCGCTATGGGGCGTGTAAAAAAGACAAAATCTCTTAAAAAAAACTTAAATTTTTACTCCATCAATCTTTACAATCTCCCCCTATAATGTGAATTGGACAAGCACCTAAGAGAAAGCAGAACATGTCAGTTTGTACATTCTATTATTAGGGGGAGAATTTGTATGAAAAAGACGGTTGCTTCGTTAGCAGTTATGGCGGCATTATTACCGACGTTTTCAGTGCATGCGGAAGGGAAAGAGCAAGTCCGAAAATCAGCTACAGCTTTTAACGTTATTAGTGATATTCAAGGGGATTTAGGGGATTTTGATCATGTGCTAAAAGATACGAACAAAGTGACGCCACTTTCTAGAGCGCTTATTATGAATGGGGATATAACGCCGACTGGACAACAGTCACAATATGATGATGTAAAGCGTGTGTTAAATAAAAATAAGCATCCGGAAAATGTATGGTCTACGGTTGGGAATCATGAGTTTTATGCTGGTAAATGGACAGCAGATGGGGAACTCTCTCAAAGTACATGGCCAAATGGGGTAAATGAGGAAACTTTATTTAACCGCTATCTGAAATTTAGTGGACAAGAAAAGGTATATCATAAAAAAGAATTAGACGGTTATCCGCTTCTATTTTTAGGAACTGAAAAATATATGAAATACCACGATTCAAAAATGTGGGACGAAGTATATATGAGTGATGAGCAATTAGGTTGGTTAAAACAAAATTTAGAAGAGTACAGTCAAAAAGATAAAAATAAGCCAATCTTCATTTTCTCTCATCACGTTTTACCTGATACAGTATCTGGATCAAGGCAATCGCCGTACTTACAAGATTATTTAAACGTGGATAAATTGTACGATATATTAAAAGACTATCCGCAGGTTGTTTTCTTCACGAGTCATACACATTGGGATTTAAACTTACCTGACTGGGCTGGTAAAAAGAAAATTACAGGCGGAGATGAAAAAGGTTTCACTGTTGTAAATACGGGCGGAATTGAAACAGGCTGGATGTCAGCAGGACCAAATGGAGGAGAGAAAACTGCTCCAGATGGCTATTCATTTAAACAAGGGTTACAAGTAAAAGCATATGGTAACGATGTAATTGTGACAGCTTACGATTACAAACGTGATAAGGATATAAAGAAGTTATTAATTAGTGATTCAAAAATTGCGCAGATGGCACCAAATGTAACGGCAGATGATCGTAAAAATATAATTGTCGGTGCAAATGAATATATGGAGTATTTTATAGAAGGAACGAATGAGTGGCATACGTATAGTCAAGCAAATCCTCCGAAATTTGATGGAGATAAAACTGTATACGTACGTCATAAAGGTGAAATGAATTTAGAGCCGGGATTAACACAGTTACTTCGTTTTTCGGTAAATAAGTGATTGGAGGGAGTCCACATTTGAATGTGTGGGCTCTTTTTTTGTTGATGAGAAAGGGGTTGCCTGTCTGTCGTTTTTTGTCGATAGATCGATATATTTGAAAAATCGTTGATATATTGTAAGTAATGAACGATATATTTAAAAAATCGTTGATAAAAATTTCATGTACCGTAATTAAGTTAAAATCATTAATACGGTTTTACTTATCAAAATGAAATTCTAATACATTTTTAACCCAGAAAGATGACTTCACCATTTTTACGTGTAATAATAGTAACGTTACATATATTGTGAAAGAAGTACAAAAGGAGCGTTACAATGAATTTAGCTAAATTCCCGAGAAAAAAATATACAGAATCATATACACCAATTGAAAAGTTAAACAATTTTTCTGAAGCACTTGGTGGTCCGACTATTTATTTTAAACGAGATGATTTACTTGGTTTAACAGCCGGTGGCAATAAGACGAGAAAGTTAGAATTTCTAGTTGCAGATGCACAGGAAAAGGGTGCAGATACGTTAATTACAGCTGGTGGTATTCAGTCAAATCATTGCCGCCTGACACTTGCTGCTGCGGTAAAAGAAAAAATGAAATGTATTCTTGTATTAGAGGAAGGGCTTGAGCCAGAAGAGAAGAGAGACTTTAACGGAAACTATTTCTTATATCACTTATTAGGTGCTGAAAACGTCATTGTTGTACCGAACGGAGCAGACCTGATGGAAGAGATGCATAAAGTAGCACAAGAAGTAAGTGAAAAAGGTAGTACACCATATGTAATTCCAGTTGGTGGATCAAACCCTACGGGCGCTATGGGATACGTTGCTTGTGCGCAAGAAATTATGGGGCAATCATTTGAGCAAGGAATTGATTTCAGTTCAGTTGTTTGTGTAAGTGGTAGCGGCGGTATGCATGCGGGTTTAATTACTGGTTTTTCTGGAACGCAAAGCCATATTCCTGTAATCGGGATTAACGTAAGTAGAGGAAAAGCTGAGCAAGAAGAGAAAGTAGCAAAACTTGTAGATGAAACTTCAGCACACGTTGGTATTCCAAACTTTATCCCGCGCGACGCTGTTACGTGCTTTGATGAATATGTAGGGCCAGGCTATGCGTTACCAACGCCGGAAATGGTAGAGGCAGTTCAGTTACTTGCGAAAACAGAAGGTATTTTACTTGATCCAGTGTATACAGGTAAGGCAGTAGCGGGATTAATCGACTTAATTAGAAAAGGTAATTTTAATAAGGAAGACAATATTTTATTCGTACATTCAGGTGGTTCACCAGCTTTATATGCGAATACGTCTCTATTTGCGTAAGTGTAAAAAGCATTGGGTAACCAATGCTTTTTTTGTTATATACTGGAATTGTCGGGAAGTAGGAGGAGGATTATATGAACTCAAATTTAAAATGGATCATATATACGGTACTCGGCATTTCTATTCTATTAATCTTATTTGTAGTTTATGGGGTGTATTCTTATTTTACATTTTAAAAGCGTAATGGAAGTGAACTATTATATACACTAAAGGCGGAGAGCACTATGCAAATTAGAAATTTGTATTTAGTCTTCAGCGTGATTTGTTTATTTGTAGTAACTAGCTGTTCAAATAATATAGGAAATCATAATCAAACAATCGAAGTGCAAAAACATGCTGGTGATAATCATTATGAGGATTTGAAGGTAATTACAGACAAGAATAAAGTATTGCAAGTAAAGAAAATATTAAATGATACTAACTTTGAAAATAAAAAGGTGGAAATGTCTCGTTCAGCTGATTATCAGTTTGTTTTTCAGTTTAAAAATCCGAAAATAGAAGCGAAAGCTGTTTTATATCAAATGTGGATTAGTCCTAATAAGGATAAAGTAGAAATAATGGCGGGGGATAATCAGTACGCTCAATTAGCAGAGAAAGACGCAGCTGCTTTTATGAAGATTGTTACTGGTGAGAAGTTAGCTGAATAAAAGTATATGGTAGATTTTGCTCTCTAATTCCCCGCTTATTTTTCGCTTTGAGGGATAATTAGTGAGAAATATCGAATGAGAAGTAATCGTGAAATAGCAAAGAATATATTCACGGCTAAAAGAAGAGTTGTTTAAAAAACTCTCCGCATCGTTATGTAATGTTAATAAGAAGAAGTAGAAGGTAGAAGTAAATCTAAATAAAACCAAAAAGGGATAAATAGGAAAATGTAGAATCTTTATATATAAGATGTTCTGAATTTTTAGATATAAGGTAGAGTGGAGGAAGAAAGATGATTCAATTTCCTATGGAAGATGCTGAACAATTTTTTAGATCCTATAGTATTGGTAGGTTTACAGTTAGTGAAGATGAAGGGAAATTAATTTTTAGTACAAACTTAAATGGTCATTCTAATTTATGGGCGATGGATTTACCCAATTTATCCCCTTATCCATTAACATATTGTAATCAATCAAGCAATTTTATTAAAATGGATTCTTTAAATCGATTTATTTTAGCTGGATTTGATAAAGATGGGGATGAAAATTATCATATTTATGCATTAAAACCAGAGGGTGGTGGATTGCTTGAATTGATTCCAGCAGGAGAGACAGAAAAGGATTACTTTGTGCATTTAACAGAGGATGGGGAACGATTATACTATGTCACAAGTAAAGATAACCCAATGTTCTTAAACTCTCGTTGTTATAATATACGCACAAAAGAAGATACGCTGTTGTTAACTGGTGTGGAGACACCTACATATGTAGAGGCAGTAAGTCCGAATGAATCAAGTTACATTGTTTTAAAGTCATATAGTAATACGTATAATGTAGGATATGTAAAAACGGGAGAAGAACTTATTTGTTTAGTATCTTCCAGTGAGAAAGAACATACTGTAGGCTCCATTTCTTATATTGATGAAAATACAGTGATTTTCGTTACAAATTATGAAGAAGAGTTTTCCTATGTAGCTTCTTTTGATTTAAATAAACAGGAATTCAAACCAATCTGTAAAATAGAGAAGGAAGATATATCCGATATAAAATGGCATGCTGAAACAAAAAATGGCTACATTGTTTCGTCGAAAGGTGTTACAGATAGGTTATATAAATTTGTATGGGATAAAAAAGAGTTAATTCTATTGAATTCTCCGGTAGATACGATAAGTCAAATTGAAATTACAAAATCGGAAAATTTATATTTACTAGGTGAAAGTGCGACGAAAACAGCAAACATCTATTACAAGAAGAATAGAGATACAGAATGGGCAGCATTAACAAAAAACTATGTTATTGGTCTATCTGAATCTTCTTTTGTTGAACCGGATGTTATAACATATGCCTCTTTTGATGGGTTAAACATAGAAGCATTATTATTCCGGGCGAAAGGAGAAGTACAAAACGGATATACAATATTTTGGCCTCATGGTGGTCCACAAAGTGCTGAGACGAAAGATTTCAGAGCATTATTTCAATATTTATTAAGGCAGGGATATAATATTTTTGCGCCAAACTTTAGAGGTAGTACAAGATATGGTTCAACGTTTACAAAAATGATTGAAGGTGATTGGGGAGAAGCACCGCGCTTAGATTGTGTAGCAGGGATCGAATGGTTATTTGAACAGGGGATATCAACTCCTGATAAATTATTTGTTATGGGCGGTAGTTATGGAGGATATATGACCTTATTGCTTCACGGGCGTCATTCAGAGTATTTCCGTGCAGCCATTGACATTTTTGGACCTAGCAATTTATTTAGTTTTATCGAATCTATGCCTGAAAATTGGAAACCGCTCGCAGTTAATTTAATAGGTGATATTAATAATGATAAAGATAAGCTTATACAAGATTCACCAATTACTTACTTAAATCAAATGAATAAACCACTCCTTATCATCCAAGGGGCAAATGATCCACGAGTTGTAAAGGAAGAATCGGATCAAATTTTTCAAGCGTTGCAAGAACAAGGAGTAGATGTAGAATACCTAGTATTAGACGATGAAGGGCATGGATTTTCAAAAAAAGAAAATGAAATATATGTATATCGTCGCATAACAGAATTTTTAGCAAAGCATAAGTAAAAGAAATGGCATTTTACGGGTTATGATCATATCGCTATCAGGCTAAAAATGCAGAGAAATGACAATGAAATTATTGAATAAATAAGAATGAAACAACTTAATTGTTACGTAACAAAAACGCTATTCTTTCCCTAGAATCAAAGGAAGAGATGGCGTTTTTGTTATGAACTTATCAATTTTTTATGAACTGGAATTGTTGTCTAAAGAGTTGCAACAGATTTTTTTATAAATTGAAAGACAAGGAGACGAACTTGGATGGAGTATTGGAAGCACACAATAAATATATTGAGGAGTACATGTTTGAAAACATTAAATCAATGGAAAATGAAATATTTTGTTGGAATGTCTGAGCTGCGGACCAATTCTATCACTTTAATTAACTAAAAGAAGAATTTCCCCATCCCGATTAGACTACTGATCATTCCTATTCCACTCATGGTGCCTTTTCCTGCTGTAAGTAAGTTTCCAAGCATTCCTAGCTGACCGTTACCTCCGTTATTTCCCCATCCCATTGGGGCCCACGGACTACCCCATCCTGGAGGGTTTCCAAAAACACCCGAGTTATTGGTATTGAAATGAAAAGACTTGGCTGGCGGCGATAGTAAAGCCGCAAGATGACCTTGTGCGAACATCCCTGTATGATTGAATGGCTGGGCCCAGGGGAAGGAAGCATTTTGAAAATTAAAACCTGCATGACTTGGTAATGGAGTCCAATTAGCAGGCTGACCTTGTGGCATTATCCCTGCATAATTGATTGGCTGCCCCCAAGAGAAGGGAGGGGGTTGGGGATTGAACCTCGTATAATTGGCTGATGAATCCCAACTAACTGGATAAACTCGGTAACTCCAATTCTCAGGAATCTTCAAATCATTCATTACCTCAGATTTAGTTAATTCGGGCTGTGAATATAATGAAATTTCGTTAGTATATTGTTCCCCGTTTCCCTTTGAATTCAAATACCAATATTGGTCCATACGCTTATTCTCCTCACTTTAAAAATGTAATGTTAGACTTAGCCTATGTAATATTCCTTTTTATGGATGGTTACATAACTAGATCTACAAGCCTGTATTTAAAGGAATGGGTGCGTGGTCTTTTTGATTTTTCTCGCTGCCCGTAAAATACCCATTGATTTAAAGTTTCACTTTATTTTAGAAGGTGATTTTCAGTTGCTTATTTTGTGTATTTCAGCCTAATTTAAATTCCGTTAACAAACGTTTTTATAAAGGTTTCATCAACAAAAAGATTTTAAAATGGTATGTTGAGCAAGTGGAATTGCTAAAAAGAGAATATCCATTCGAAGAGTTTGGCAAAATACTGCAAGGGTAATGTTTTCTTGTGCAAATATGTAAACGATTTAAACGAATCAATGAAATTTATAATGAAGGGGCAATTAAATATATGAGTGAAACATTACATAAAAGAAAACCACCATATTTAATGCTTGTAATCCTTTTTATTGGGGCATTTGTTTCATTTCTAAATAACTCCCTTTTAAATGTAGCCTTGCCATCAATAATGAAAGATTTAAACATTCAAGATTATTCAACGATCCAGTGGCTTTCTACAGGGTATATGCTTGTAAGTGGTGTATTAATTCCGGCATCAGCATTTTTAATAACGCGTTTTTCAAATAGGAGCCTATTTATTACATCTATGGTGATTTTTATTCTTGGTACTGCCTTAGCGGCTGTAGCACCGAACTTTGGTTTATTACTTACTGGTCGGATGGTTCAAGCGGCAGGCTCTTCAGTTATGGGGCCTTTGTTAATGAATATTATGCTAGTAAGCTTTCCAAGAGAAAAAAGGGGAACAGCAATGGGGATTTTTGGACTAGTTATGATTACAGCTCCAGCAATTGGACCGACACTATCAGGTTATATTGTAGAGTATTATGACTGGCGTTTGCTGTTTGAAATGATTTTACCGTTAGCAATCATTAGCTTACTGTTAGGGATTTGGAAATCTGAGAATGTCATGAAACAAAACAAAAATGCAAAACTTGATTATCTCTCATTACTATTATCTTCTGTCGGTTTTGGTGGTTTGTTATATGGATTCAGTTCTGCAAGCTCCGATGGCTGGACGAATAAAGTTGTCTTAACAGCCTTAATCATAGGCGCTATTGCCTTAATTGCTTTCATTATCCGTCAATTAAAAATGGATGAGCCGTTATTGGATTTACGTGTTTACAAGTACCCAATGTTTGCACTTGCGTCTGTAATTGCAATTGTCAACGCGGTGGCCATGTTTTCGGGTATGATTTTAACACCAGCTTATGTACAAAACGTCCGTGGTATTTCGCCGCTGAGCTCTGGGCTGATGATGCTTCCAGGTGCGGTTATAATGGGGATTATGTCACCAATTACAGGTAAACTATTTGATAAATATGGTCCTCGGATTCTTGGCATAGTGGGGCTTTCCATTACAGCTGTTTCAACTTATATGTTGGCAAGTCTGCAAATTGACTCTAGTCACACACATATTATTCTTATCTACACACTGCGAATGTTTGGGATGGCGATGGTTATGATGCCACTTATGACAAATGGTCTTAATCAATTACCAACTCGCTTAAATCCGCACGGTACAGCTGTTAATAATACGGCTCAACAAGTGTCCGGTTCGATTGGTACTGCTATTCTTGTTACGATTATGAACTCTGTAACAAAAACAAAAGCTGAAAGTTTAATGTCTCATATAGATCCAACAACCTTTACAGAAACTACGAAGGCAATAGTAACTCAGAAGGCTTTATTATCTGGAATTCAATATTCATTTTATGTAGCGCTTGGTATGAATGTTGTTGCACTACTATTAGTTTTTTTCGTTAAACGTGTAGATACAAGTGCGGAAGCTGTCGAGAAGTTAAATCGGTAGAGAAGAATAAAACGTTAGATAATGATTCCTACAAGTTGTTTGCTGCTAAGGCGCCGGTATTTAAAGCTGGAAAAGAACTGAAAGAAGCAGTGAAATAATTATGTGGTGAAAGAGGACCTGATATGAATATCAGGTCCTCTTTCATTAGTAACACGGTATACTTGCTTATCGTATTGGTTTAACTAAACTACTGATTTTTCGAATACTACAATCTTAAGCTCGTCAACTTTTCTATTTTGGGGTGTTTTAGAAGAAAATAAATCAAAATAATCGTTTTTATAAACAAATACAAGAGATGAGATCCGTTTGCAATTTCTCATAAACATTACAAGTCTAGATTATCTTTTAACACCAACATTAAAAGGCTCCAATTATATTTATTCGCTTCATTTTAATTTAGTATTTTTCTACAAGTTATAAATTTAATTGCCAAGCTTATACGCAATATCATAATCATGAATAGTTAGGGAAAAGATAAAATAAGGTAATCAATTACATATCTTTATCCCAGGCGATTAGTTGCTATTTCTTCTTTATTAAATGGGATATTTTATCCCGAATTAACGGGCAGTAAGACCCCCACCTCAAAATTTAGCGGAAGCAAAGAAGTTAGGTGGGGGACCAACTGCCCGTAAAAGCCCGATTGGTTCAACTAATAATCAGTGGGGGATGAACAAAACCCCCACTGATTAAAGTTTCACTTTATTTCATGCTTTTTTGAAAGGGTGTTTTAAATGGAAAAAAAAGTATCTGCCATTCCTCAGCCGAAAACATATGGACCGCTGGGTAATCTCCCATTAATCGATAAAGATAAACCGACGCTATCCTTTATCAAGATAGCGGAAGAGTATGGTCCCATTTTTCAAATTCAAACTTTAAGTGATACCATCATTGTCGTTTCTGGACATGAATTGGTAGCAGAAGTTTGTGATGAAACACGGTTCGATAAAAGTATAGAGGGTGCTTTAGCAAAAGTTCGTGCCTTTGCTGGGGACGGATTATTTACTAGCGAGACTCACGAGCCTAACTGGAAAAAAGCTCATAATATTTTGATGCCTACATTTAGCCAACGGGCAATGAAAGATTACCATGCCATGATGGTCGATATTGCTGTACAACTCGTTCAAAAATGGGCACGACTTAATCCGAATGAAAACGTAGATGTTCCGGAGGATATGACTCGTCTTACGTTAGATACAATTGGTCTATGTGGTTTTAATTACCGATTCAATAGCTTTTATCGTGAGACCCCTCATCCTTTTATTACTAGCATGACCCGTGCTCTAGATGAGGCGATGCACCAATTGCAGCGGCTGGATATAGAAGACAAACTTATGTGGAGAACGAAACGTCAATTTCAGCATGATATCCAATCTATGTTTTCTTTAGTAGATAATATTATTGCTGAACGTAAAAGTAATGGGAATCAGGAAGAAAATGATTTACTTTCCCGTATGTTAAATGTGCCAGATCCGGAAACTGGTGAAAAATTAGATGATGAAAACATTCGTTTCCAAATTATCACTTTTTTAATAGCTGGACATGAGACAACAAGTGGATTGTTATCTTTTGCAATTTACTTCTTATTAAAGAATCCGGATAAATTGAAAAAAGCCTATGAAGAAGTAGACCGTGTTTTGACAGATCCTACTCCAACATACCAACAAGTTATGAAACTGAAGTATATACGGATGATTTTAAATGAATCGCTACGTCTATGGCCTACCGCTCCAGCATTCAGTCTCTATGCAAAAGAAGATACAGTGATTGGCGGGAAATACCCAATTAAGAAAGGAGAAGATCGTATTTCTGTTCTTATTCCACAGCTACATAGGGATAAAGATGCATGGGGAGACAATGTGGAAGAATTCCAACCTGAACGATTTGAAGAGCTGGATAAGGTTCCTCATCATGCTTATAAGCCATTTGGAAATGGCCAGAGAGCATGTATCGGTATGCAATTTGCACTTCATGAAGCCACTCTTGTAATGGGAATGCTTCTTCAACATTTTGAATTAATCGATTATCAAAACTATCAGCTGGACGTAAAACAAACATTAACGCTAAAGCCCGGTGATTTTAAGATTAGGATTCTACCCCGAAAACAAACTATTAGTCATCCTACTGTTCTTGCACCTACAGAGGACAAGCTGAAAAACGATGAAATTAAGCAACACGTCCAGAAGACACCTTCTATTATTGGGGCCGATAATCTTTCACTTCTTGTTCTGTATGGCTCGGATACAGGTGTAGCAGAAGGTATTGCAAGAGAATTAGCAGATACAGCTAGTTTAGAAGGAGTTCAAACGGAAGTGGGAGCTCTTAACGATCGAATTGGAAGTTTGCCAAAAGAAGGAGCGGTACTTATTGTGACTTCTTCTTATAATGGAAAACCGCCAAGTAATGCAGGGCAGTTTGTGCAATGGTTGGAGGAACTAAAACCAGATGAGCTAAAAGGGGTTCAATACGCAGTTTTTGGTTGTGGAGATCATAATTGGGCTAGTACCTACCAACGGATTCCAAGATACATTGATGAGCAGATGGCTCAAAAAGGAGCAACAAGATTTTCTAAACGCGGAGAAGCAGATGCAAGTGGTGATTTCGAGGAACAGCTTGAGCAATGGAAACAAAGTATGTGGTCTGATGCGATGAAGGCATTTGGATTGGAACTCAACAAAAATATGGAAAAAGAGCGCAGTACTTTGAGTCTACAATTTGTCAGTCGTCTTGGAGGATCTCCTCTTGCACGAACATATGAAGCAGTTTATGCATCTATACTAGAAAATCGTGAACTCCAATCACCCAGCAGTGATAGAAGTACACGACATATCGAGGTATCTTTGCCAGAAGGCGCTACATATAAAGAAGGAGACCACCTTGGAGTGTTGCCAGTTAATAGCGAGAAAAATATCAACCGAATTTTAAAACGTTTTGGGTTAAATGGGAAGGATCAAGTTATACTGAGTGCAAGTGGACGAAGTATAAATCACATACCTTTAGACAGTCCTGTTAGTTTATTGGACCTTCTTAGTTATAGTGTTGAAGTTCAAGAAGCTGCCACTCGAGCACAAATACGAGAAATGGTAACATTCACAGCATGTCCTCCTCATAAAAAAGAATTGGAAGCATTATTAGAAGAAGGAGTTTACCATGAACAAATACTAAAGAAACGGATTTCAATGTTGGACCTTCTTGAAAAGTATGAGGCTTGTGAAATCCGATTTGAACGCTTTTTAGAACTTCTTCCTGCGCTCAAACCGCGTTACTATTCTATTTCAAGCTCTCCACTCGTTGCACACAATCGTCTGAGCATTACGGTCGGTGTTGTTAATGCGCCTGCATGGAGTGGGGAAGGGACATATGAAGGAGTCGCTTCTAATTACTTAGCTCAGCGTCATAATAAAGATGAGATTATCTGTTTCATTCGAACGCCACAATCAAACTTTGAATTACCTAAAGATCCAGAAACACCAATTATTATGGTTGGGCCAGGTACTGGAATTGCACCATTCCGTGGATTCTTGCAAGCGCGTCGTGTTCAAAAGCAAAAAGGTATTAACTTAGGACAAGCGCATCTATATTTTGGTTGTCGTCATCCTGAAAAAGATTATCTCTATCGTACAGAATTAGAAAATGATGAAAGAGATGGATTAATCTCTTTACACACAGCTTTTTCTCGTCTAGAGGGACATCCAAAAACATATGTACAGCATTTAATAAAACAAGATAGAATCAATTTAATTTCGTTATTAGATAATGGAGCACATCTTTATATATGTGGTGATGGAAGTAAAATGGCTCCGGATGTAGAAGATACCCTTTGTCAAGCATATCAAGAAATTCATGAAGTCAGTGAACAAGAAGCAAGAAATTGGTTGGATCGTGTGCAAGATGAAGGGCGATATGGAAAAGATGTTTGGGCTGGTATATGAATGTTTCTTAATTAGATACATATTAACTAATGAACTTCTTTCGAATAAATTTCACTTTATTAGTATAGTGTATTTAGATGAATAGTGATTAACCGGACTATTTAGTATCTACTAAATAGAAAACAGGACCTGATATTTATCTATCAGGTCCTATTTCACATAGACATTATACATGGATATTTTCCACACATTATCAATGTTTGTAATGTAGTTAGCCTTGTGGGTCAGCGATAAAATCAGATATTATTTTTTCAATATCGAAAGGAGTAATCCCTTTATCCAAAGAAAAAATGCTTTCTGCTTCTTCGATGTCTTGAACGAGTTCACCTCTAGCTTCAATATGTAATCGGAACAAGTCATATAAATTCGGTTTAACTAAATTAGTAAAAGCCTTTCCAACTAGTATCATACCTTTTTGATTAGCCTCGATAGTATTATCATAAGTTAGATCTCTTGTAAGAGACAAATCTGTCCAAATCAATTTTCGTTCCTTTAAGTCTAAAATAACTGGAATAGAGATTTGGGTGTCGGCAGTAATATCCACTTTATCTTGAACAGTAGAAGGTTCAAATATTTCTCCTGAACCAGGATATTGACGAACCATCCAACCAGTAAAGCATTCTGGTAAATCTTTATATGGTTGGTCTGTGTAAGAAAGCAAAGTCATGACTACATAGCGTCCACCATATTTCAGCACAGACGGAATATCGAAATCAATGAATTCAGATGCCCCCTTTGGTGCAGAAGTAATATCTCCGCTATGGTAGGCTTTGAAATTTTTTGAACGTAAGTTCGTGAAGGATACATGTTCTTTGTATTGCCAATCTTCGTCGTACATTGCAGCAGACAAATCAATGTCAACGCGTCCTGTATGTTGTCCATTCACATAGCCTTCTTTCCACCATAGGAAAAAACGAATCGTATCTCCTTCTGGCAAATCTACTTTACTTCCTCGAGATAATGTGCGAAGCGCTTTGCTGGCTGAACGTTGAGAGAAGGGAACTAAGTGATTTTTTAACTGTTCATCCAAAAATACTTTCCCGAGACTTGGAAGTTCTGCGAAGCGATTTTTTAAAGTATCTTCACACATTTTTACAATCATTAAACAAATCTTCTCTGAGATAAATGGAAGTGTATTTTCAATACCTATAGCTTTTGCTACATTGCCCTTTGGAAAAAAGGTACGAAATTCATTTTTATCATTTCGATGCTTAAAATGAGCCGTGAGTTGAAGTAATACAGGAGTAGAAACGTTTCCTATTATACTTAGAAAATCTTCGAGAATATTGAAAACATCTGTTGACTTATTACTACATAAACGGATTAAATGATCCAAACGTCTGGCAAATTCCCCCGGGCGAGTTTTTAAAAGATTTTTCGCTGTCATGATATCATGATTCAACAAAGCTGCTTCTATTTTTCCATTAAATGTTTCAACTTTAATGTTGTTGCGAAGCATCTCAAATGCTCGGTGGGTTTTTGGGAAACGAGTATGATATTCTGCTGGATGAAGAATTTCACCTAAACGAATCCAACGTTTTTTGTATCGAATCATATCTTCGGTAATGTTTCCGCATTGCTCTAACAATCCTAAAAGGAAGCGTCTTTCGGCTCGGTTAAACTTCTTGAATCGAACGGAGGATGCTAAACTCACATCACCTTCAGATAAAGCAACTGCAAGGCGAAGAACATCAGTTGCTGTTTTAAAATACTTTGCAGCAGCATCGGCTGATATTTTTCTGTTTATTAATAAAACCCCAATTATAAAAGACATATTTTCCTTATGAGGAATTACATTAGGTAGAAAACAGGAAACATCTTCAGTGTGTGTAATAGCCCATTCTACATCTGTCTTATCAGTTGAGGAAATAGAGCTGTTTGCACTAATCAATTGAGAAATCATTTGATTGAAATCTTCTTCACTTCCTAAGTCAATAACTTTCAAATCAACGCTATCTAAAAGAGGGAGTCGTTCTTCTACTTTTGATACAGGTAGGCGCAACGTCACATAATGAATAACGGCATTGATGTATAAATCAGCGTCACTTAAATCCATCATTTGTTGCGGAAAGTTTGGATACATAGGAGTAAACTGAATATGTGCACCAACCATTTCTTTTAAATGTTTCACCAACTCTTTGTAAAACGATGTGAATGCATCAACCGAAAGTGTTTGCAACTCTTCTATTAAAGGCTCGGAAAAAGTAAATCCTAAACTTTCCAAGTTTTTTAAAACAGTGGCTAAATACATGTTCGGTAGTTTATTTTCTTCTCTTTTTATAATTACTTTCAAACTTCTTCTTATGTAAATAGAATTTTTCATGAGAACGCCAGCTATTCACTCCTTATAAAAGAGGGGAATAGTCTGACTGTCCTCCTTTCAGTGGTAGATTTTTATTTTTACATGCATAAACACACTAATTGTAGAGAAATGCACTGAGGGTATAAAGCTATTTTTTAGTGAAAAATTAGGGGTATAACATTTAGTTGTTAAGTGGTAATTTGTTAATTAAGAAAAGAAAACCTCTACATCAATGGTTGATAAACTAAAGTTTATCCAATCCCAAAGAAGAAAGAGGTTTTATAGTCTAATTATTTTCATAGGAAATTGACAACTCTAAAACAATTTGAAATTTCTACAAAGAAGGAAGAATTGTCATAGCCTATGTGTTTAGCAGGAAAGTAACATCCCTATTTCGCCAAAGAAGTTAGAAGGAAGGAACGTCATAGCCTGCTTTATTAGTATATTCTCTTGCGGAGAGCAATTCAAGTATACTGTCTGATTTTTTAAAGTTTTCCTAAATGGGAATTTTCATGTTTATCCCGTATTAACAGAGGATTTTTATTTTTGATATATTATGGAATGGAGTTGAATGAGTATTATAAATACAAAAGGTGAAATTAAAAAAACAAAAAGAAAAGTATTACTAACTATACTTACTATGTTAGTAATTATAATTGGATTTGGATATTGGAAACTTTTTAGTTTGCAAGGTGTTCCAAAAGGGGAATTAATTCGAACAGTGAAATCTCCAGATGGAAAATATCTCATCAAGACTTATTTTCATAATGCAGGATCATTAAGTGCGGATGCTGTTAGGGGTGAATTAGTTAACCTTGATACAGATTCAGAGAAAAATATATATTGGAATTATCCAGATACCGATCCATATATTGAATGGGTAAATAAGAATATTGTTAGAATTGGAGATCAAACTTTAGATGTTTCGCAGAAAGAAACCTATGATTGGCGTGATGATGATAAGCACGTTAAAGAAATGCCTAAACAGTTTAGTAGATAAAACAAGAAAATTTAAATGTATTTAATCTTATTTGTTTAACTATAGATAGTATTATATGAGTGAAAGAGTCCATTTAAATCTTCTAAATGGATTCTTTTAGGTTTCTAGATACGACTACTGATAAAAATGGAACAAACTTGTTACTTAGGTTGTCTATTAAGTATACGTATAAAACAGGTGTTCATGATAGTTCAATCATTTGATGAAAAGTGAGATGCAAGAAGAGTGATATCCGATACACTCTTTAATTGTATCGATATGTATAACACCTAGAAAAACTATATATTCTTGAAAGAGGTTGAAAATGTATGATAGTCTTAAACAAGTTTTTTAACTTTTTACATTACAAAAAGATGGTACCTGTAGTATTTCTTTCATGTGCAACGCTTATAGGCTGTTCCGATGGCAATACTCAGTCTGAATTACTTAAACAAACAAAACAAACAAATCAAACCAAACAAGAAACTACTGGTAATGATTCTTTTGCTAAACTTGAAAAAGAATTTGATGCTAAACTCGGTATTTATGCATTGGACACTGATACGAATCAAACTGTTACGTATCAATCAGATAAACGGTTTGCATACGCATCTACCCACAAAGCTTTAGCTGTGGGAGTACTTTTACAAAAGAAATCAATAGAAGATCTAAATCAAAGAGTTTTGTATACTCGTGAAGATCTTGTTAATTACAATCCAATTACAGAAAAGTATGTTGATAGGGGTATGACTCTGAAAGAGCTTGCAGATGCTTCCCTTCGATATAGTGATAATACTGCACAAAATCTTATTCTTAAACAATTAGGTGGACCTAGTGAATTCAAAAAATCACTGAGAGAAATAGGAGATACCGTTACAAATCCTGAACGTTTTGAACCAGAGTTAAACGAAGTGCATCCAGGAGACGTACATGATACTAGTACCCCAAAGGCATTAGCTACTAGTCTTCAGGCTTTCACGCTAGGAGATGTACTTTCAACTGAGAAACGGGATTTATTAATAGATTGGATGAAAAGGAATACTACGGGAGACAACTTAATTCGTGCTGGAGTTCCAGGAGGATGGGAAGTAGCTGATAAGACGGGCTCGGGATCTTATGGAACCAGAAATGATATCGCAATTATTTGGCCACCAAATAAAAAGCCAATTGTTCTTGCGATACTTTCTAATCATGATAAAGAGGATGCTAAATACGATGATAAGCTTATTGCAGAAGCAACCAA
>NZ_JBQENW010000049.1:0-18808 GCF_052044835.1 Bacillus sp. 22475
AACATTTGCTTCCAGCCAATTATGTTCTTGTTGTGGATATCAAAATAAAGACGTTAAAAATCTAAACCTACGTGAATGGGACTGTCCTTCTTGTCGTACACACCATGATAGGGATATTAACGCAAGTATGAATCTAAAGAATGAAGCGATAAGGCTTCTAACCGCAAGGACTGCGGGGTTAGCCTAATCAATTAGAGTTCGATAGAACTCTTTACTTAGGAATCCCTCACTTCTAAACGAAGTGAAAGTGGGGGTAGTTCAAATAAACATTACACACATTAAAAGTAGTAATTTAATAATACAAACATGTTTTTGTTTATTTTAATTGATTGTTTAAATATTCCAACCAAATTGGATAGAATTCAGGCTTAAAATGTATGCCGTCCTTAATATAGAGATCTGGATGATCTTTAAATATCGGGGATAAATCGATAAAATTCACTTGTTCTTTTTTTGCTATCATTTTGAATCCTTCGTTAAAATCATTAATATTTTTATAACGCTCTTCTTTTTGTATACGTTCTGGTGTAACTGGTGTAATTGACAGGATATTTATTTTTGTATTAGGTAATTTTTCTTTTATTTTTTGAATCAATTGAGAATATTGGGTTACTGCAGATTCTTTTGTTTCAGTAAGATTACATAACCCAAGTAGAATAAATATATTTTCCGGTTTTTGATTGGCTACTTGCTCTACATTTTCTTGAGCATCTCCAATTGATTTCCCTATACCACTTATAATATTTTCTTCGTCTAATACATCAAGATCATGAAGTCCATCTGTAATGGAATCCCCTAAAAATACACTTGCTTTAAAAATAGATTTAAATGTAGAAGTATCTATATTAGACGAAGAGGGGGACTCTTTTTCAAGGGTGATAGAAGAAGAGTCTATTTTATTGACTGAACTAGTAATGTCTTTCTTACTATCTGGATCCCCGCAAGCTGCTAGGGAAATGATACTTATCAATGAGATTGTAATTTTTTTTAAAATCATATACAATTTCCTTTCTTACAGTGTTTTTATCGGTAAAATCAGGTAACGTTTTTACTGATAAAAACCAATTTTCAAAGATAATTACATACTATAAACGTTGATCTTTCTGGAAATTCAGGTGGAAATGATCTGCATCATTGTATACACCAAATTCATATCCTTTCTCTTTATAAAATTTAATAATTTCAGGAAGAGCTTGTAATGTCTGTGGTTTTTCATGCATCAAAACAACTTCTATATCCTCTGTTGTTTGTTTTTTTACATTTTCTGCAATCTGAGTTGGATTATCTTTTAATTCCCAGTCATGAGAATCAATCGTCCAATCCCAGACTTTTATTCCAGATTCTACAATTTGGTTACGAATTTCTTCGCTTTTTAGACCTGGTGCGGAACCATATGGCGGGCGAACTAATTTAGGGCTTGTACCTGTAATTTCATGTATAAGAGCTAGAGTTTCTTTCATCTCTGGTACAAATTGCCCATTTTTATATAACTTATTGCTATTATGTGTCATACTATGTGCACCAATATAATGCCCCTCTTTTATTGCTCGTTTTACATTTTCCTGAAGACTGGTATTTTGCAAATTACTTCCTTGCATGAAAAATGTTGATTTAACATTGTTCTCTTTTAATACATCCAAAAATTGACCAGTTAATGTGCTCGGACCGTCATCAAATGTTAAGTAGACTACTTTTCCTACAGGTTTTCCATCCGGCCTTTTTTGTTTTGTCGGTGGTGTTTCACTTTTCTTTTCTTGTTGCTGCGTGTTAACTTGTTTAATCCTTTCTTGAGCTATCCCTTTCGCAGGAGTGGAATTAAATTTTCCAATTAAAAAGAACATGAAACAAGCCGTTGCTAGAACAGCTCCTAGCGATATAATTGCCTTAGTTATTACACCTGTTTTGTTCTTATTTTTTGTTTTTTTCATTATTTATCTATCCTTTCTCTATTGATTTTTATATTAATTATTTATAAATCCGAACCTTTATTTGGTTGACTCAGTATTTTCAACCGGTTCTTATAATAAATAGATTAATAGAGAGGGATAAAGATAAGATGCAGATAATGTCGAAATCAGTTAAAGAATACTTTAATTTACTCTTTAGAAAAGTATTTGCCTCTCTAATAAAGTTAAGTTAATTCCCGAATTCGAGAATTGCTTATACACCGAATAAATAGCGAACAAACATTCAATTGCTGGTGAATAAATATGTATAATATCACCAGCACCAGCATTAGCCCTATACACCCAAAATAAAAAATACTATTCTTCCTGATTGAGATATAGAAAGAATAGTATTTTTCTATTTACCTATTTTGTTAGAGTGTAAAATAATTAATAAACGCTAATAAAAATAAAGTGCAGATAAGGTCAATTTTGTTTAAAAATAATAAAAACGTGTAGAACTCAAATACTACACGCTTTTATTTAAATAGAAGAAAAATAATACACCATCTTCAGTATTTGATACACCATATTGTACACTATGCAATTCTAAAATATTCTTTGAAATAGCAAGTCCTAGCCCTGTTCCACCTTTGGAGCGTTGACGAGACGTATCTCCTCGATAAAAACGATCCCATATTTTCGCTAAATGTTCTGGTGCGATATGAGCTCCTTTATTTTCTATACATACTTTCGCACGTTCCTTTTCTTCTATAACCGACACTATAATATTTTCATTTTCTGGTGTGTAACGAATCGCATTGGTAATAAAGTTAGTAATAACTTGTTCTATTCGATACTGGTTTGCAACAACTTCAATTTTAGAAAGGTGCTTATGGACATGTAATTGCTTAGCCGTTATATCCGAGGATAATTGTTCGCATATGTAATCAATCATCTCATCAATATGGAAAGCATCCATTTCCATTTTATACGTACCAGACTCGAATTTTGCTAACTCCAGCATATCAATAATGAGCATATCCATTTTATCCACTTCTTTTGACATTGCTTTAAAGTAATACTCTTTTTTATTACTAGCAACACCGTCTTCCAAAATTGAAATACAGCTCTTCATTATACTTAAAGGCGTCTTTAACTCATGTGAAACACCAGAGATAAATTCTTTACGTGTATTTTCTAATTGCTTTTCTTTCTCTATGTCTTGCTGTAATTGATTAATATACGAATGTAAAGCTTTAGAAAGTGTATTAATATTTTGTGATAAATCACCTATCTCATCCTTTGTAGTAATAGGTATCGTCTCTGAGAAATCTAAACCAGCAATTTTTTTTGTAGTATCATTTATTTGTAATAGTGGTTTGGCGATTTTTTTTGAGTAATAAAACGATATCAAAACGATTAAAATCAATACAAAGATAATTAAATATACATAATAATCCTTTATCATTTGCACAGCTTCATCAACTGGTTGCAATGATGTCATAGTAAAAATATAGTTTGTCTTACCATTTGCATCTATTATTGGTTTAATTAATAGTTTATATTTAATATCATTTTCTTCATAATCCACTATTTCTGTAGAAGTAATATTATTTGGTTTTTGATTTAATATTAAATCAACCTGAAATTGTTTTATTCTATCTATAAACACACGATTTCCGTAAATAGAGTTAGTTCCTACAATGCCCTCCGGTAACTGCACGTTCTTAATACTTCCTAAATATAATTGTGAACTTTCTTCTGAAGATACTGCTTTTGGCCCATATAACCTTTCTGACAGTTTCTTGTTTTCCAGCCTAACATTCATCTCTTTCATTGCTAACATCGCAGGGACTACTATATCACCTTCCTGTACTCCATCGATAATAATATGATTCCCCTGCTTTAAACTATCTTTTATCCTTTCTATATCTTCTAAATTGACTAAACTATACAATGGAATACTAATTACTTTATTAGAAAAAAGCTTGTTTTGAGAAGGATCTAATTGAATGTCTAAAGAAAAATCACTTGCATATTTTATATTGCCTGCACTGTCTAGCGTTTTAATCCATGTCGCATTCTCTTGATAGAAATTTTGTTCCAATTCTTGAATTGCTTTCGCATCATCTCCAGCTTTTTTATATGCTTTTTCAAAGGATTGAATATTTATTTTGATATCATTAACTTTTCGATTCGCGTAGTATTGCTTAAAAAATATGGTTTGTCCAATAAAAATAGTTACTAAAATAAGTGTACATAATGCCGTTGTTAATATAAATAACTTTAATACAATTCCTTTTTTCATACCTGTCCCTCAAATTTATAGCCAGTTCTAACAACAGTTACAATACAAGTTGCTTTTTTTCCTAATTTCTGACGCAGATTACGGATATGACTATTGACAGTACGATCATCTCCAACAAATTCATAACCCAAAATTTTAGTGATTAGTTGTTCTCTCGTAATCACAATCCCTTGATTTTGCATTAAATACGTCAATATTTCAAATTCTGTATGAGTCATACTTATGTCTTCCACATCTACAGTTACTGTACGAGAAGGGAAATGTACATGGATCCCACTACTAGTTAATGTGTCTTCATTAGATTCATTAGTTGCATTAACAGTAGAAGAATATCGACTTTCAATTAATTGTTTTACTCTTGCTAATAAAATAGGTGGACTGTATGGTTTTGTAACATAATCATCTGCTCCTAGTTCAAATCCGAGTAAGATATCATCCTCATCAACCCGAGCCGTTAACATAATAATAGGCACATTAGATGTTTTACGAATTCGTCGACAGACCGTCCAACCATCTAATTCTGGTAACATAATGTCTAGAATAATTAAATGTACCTCATGTTCTTCAAATGTAGACAATGCTTCTTTTCCATCAATCGCTTCTAACACCTTATATCCTTCATTTAGTAAATAATCCTTCATAATTTCACGTAAAATATCTTCGTCTTCCACAATTAAAATTGTTCTTTCCATATTCTATCTTCCCCTCGATTTATTTTCTCGAAAAAATACTTTCTTTTCTAATTTAACCAATTAAAAGTCTTTCACTATTTCCATTATTAATAAATGTAAGATACTTATATGAGGATAATAACATGCTGATGTAAAGATAAAATGCAGAGATATTAAAATGGAAAATCTATTGTGAATTTGTATTTGCAGTTGATGTAAGTACATAAAACCAAACTGTAATTTTATAATAAGATTCTTTGTAACAAAAACGACCGTTTATGTTACAAATATGATTGAAAAATAATTATTGGTAAATAATGTATTACTGTGACCTAGTTTTACACGTATCTCGGCTGAACCACAAAAAAGGAGCGTATCATAAGTATTACATCCATTTTTGAGGAAGTATTGCCATACGCTGAAGATCTAAAAAGTACCTGGCTATTTCCTTCTAAAAAAGGTGATAAGCCCATTAGTAAAATTCAAGCCTATAGACGGTTACAAAAAGCCGGAGATTTTGCCGGAGTCGAATCTTTGGGGAATCATACAATGCATAATACATTTGGATATTGGTTTTACAAGCAAACAAGGGATATTGCTATGTTACAAGAGATATTGAATCATAGTACACCACAAATTACACTAAGATACATTGGTATTAATAAAGAAGAAAAAGATAATGTATTAGATACATTCAGAATCTAATTTAAACTAGATTCTTTTTTATTTATGGAAGCGTCAAATATTCCCCACCTACTATTTGTAAATAACCCATAAGTTAATCTCCTTACATACTACATGTGGAGCCTTTTTTGCATAAACAGTTATATAACCGGGTTATAGAAGTTGTAGCGACATTTCGATTCACTCATACACATAAGGCGACTAAATCTTTTACTTGATACTTACTGGTCTGTTGCACAAAACTAATATTTCTAGCAAAATCTCGTCAGATATAGAAACAGACAGATAAAAAATGCCATCCTTTCTAATTTAGCTTGTTTAGAAAAAATAAAGGTTTTTAAGTACTTTTGGGTATTAAAATATCTTAAGCTAAAGGGCATTTATGATGAAATCACTAAACTGGAAGTTAGATTCCCTAGTACTATGATCCAGTTTTACACGTATCTCGACTGAATCTCCCTATTGTACAAGCAGAGTGGACTAGTATAAAATCGTGTGTATGAAAATATATAATGAGCAAATTTTTTAGAACGCCAATAGAATAGAAACGAAATGATATATGAGTGGGGTAAAATGAATTGAATTTCAATTTTAATAGCTGATGACGAAGTGGAAATTGCTGATTTAATTGCGATACATTTAGAAAAAGAAGGGTATCATGTTGTGAAAGCGGCTGATGGGGAAGAGACGATTCGCGTTATTCAGTCTCAGTCAATCGACTTAGTTGTGTTAGATATTATGATGCCAAAAATGGATGGATATGAAGTGACGAGGCAGATTCGTGCGAAACACAATATGCCAATCATTTTCTTAAGTGCGAAAACGTCTGATTTAGACAAAGTGACAGGTCTTGTACTAGGCGCGGACGATTATATGACGAAACCTTTCACACCAATTGAATTAGTTGCACGTGTAAATGCACAACTACGCCGATTTCTTACGTTAAATCAGCCGAAAGTAGTGAAGAATAAATCCGCTTTAGAAGTAGGCGGAGTTGTTATTGGCCGTGAGCAAAGAACAGTAAATGTGTAAGGAGAACAAATTGGGTTAACGCCAATGGAATTTGATATTTTATACTTATTAGCGAGTCATCCGAAGAAAGTGTACAGTGTGGAAAATATATTTAAGCAAGTATGGGCAGATGATTATTATGAAAGTGGGAATACAGTTATGGCACACATTCGTACGTTGCGGAAGAAGCTTGGGGAAGATAAAAGAAAGAATAAGTTAATAAAAACAGTTTGGGGAGTAGGGTATACTTTCAATGGAGGTTTTCGTTCGGAGATGGTTATGCTATTTGCGTTTAGCATGATATTAGCTGCTGGCGTAACGTATATGATGTATGAGGGATTACGGCTCTATTATAAATCAGCAGTTCGTTATGAAGATCCCTTAGCTCAATTTCGTTCAATGATAAGGCAAATTGGGGATGTTAATTTCTTTTTAATTATATTTATCCCTCTATCCATTATGTTTTTCTTCTTCCTTACTAGACCGTATTTAAAATATTTTGATGAGATTTCCAATGGGATTCATCATCTTGCAAACGGTGATTTTACAAATCAAGTTCGTGTTTCATCCAATGATGAGTTTGGATATATCGCCTGCGAAATTAATGTAGCGAGTGAGAAATTAAAAGAAGCAGTTGAACGAGGAGATTTTGCGGAAAATAGTAAGGATCGGTTAATTGTTAACTTAGCTCACGATTTAAGAACGCCGTTAACATCCGTTTTAGGTTATTTAGATTTAATTCTTAAAGATGAGAATTTGACGAAGGAACAAATTAAACATTTTTCCAGAATTGCTTTTACGAAATCCGAAAGACTGGAAAGTTTGATTGATGAATTATTTGAAATTACGAGAATGAATTATGGGATGTTGCAGCTTGAAAAAAGACCGATTGATATAAGTGAATTGATTATACAGTTAGATGAAGAATTGTATCCGTTATTAGAAAAAAAGGAGTTAGAGGCGAGATTGAATATGGATCCTCATTTACCTATTAACGGTGACGGGAAATTATTAGCACGAGTATTAGAAAATCTTTTAATGAATGCGATTCGCTATGGGTATGATGGAAAGTTTGTTGATGTGAACGGATATATTGAGAGTGAAGAGGTAGTTGTACAAATTATAAATTACGGAGATAGCATTCCAGAAGAGGAGTTACCGTATCTATTTGATGTGTTTTATACAGGTGATAAAGCTAGAACGGAGCAGAAAGGTGGTACAGGCCTTGGGTTATTTATTGCAAAAAATATTGTCGAGCAGCATAATGGTACTATTTCTGCTGAAAGCAATGTAATTAGAACAACATTTGAAGTGAGATTGCCAAAAGAGGAGAGCAAAGCAATTTAATAAAAATTTAAACTTTACCCTACTTTTTATTTTAATAATTTTTTCTATTCTATACGTAAGTTACGTTAAGGAGGAACTAGAAATGAAAAAGTGGGTATTTATTTCTCTTTTTATATTATGTATAGTCTGCGGAGGCTTTTATATATCACCATTATTTCAAAAGGAGATTGATGTTAAAAT
The DNA here is from genome assembly GCF_052044835.1 of Bacillus sp. 22475. Lineage (NCBI taxonomy): Bacteria > Bacillati > Bacillota > Bacilli > Caryophanales > Bacillaceae > Bacillus > Bacillus sp. 22475. The sequence continues at coordinate 8,091 of NZ_JBQENW010000049.1, forward strand.
TGCAGAAAAAGAAGATAAGGAAAAAGCTGCAAATATTAAAAAGATAGAGGTTACAGAAGAACAAATTTATAAAGGGGATTTATTATTAGTTAACAAAGATTATTCAGTTAAGAAAGATAGTGTTAGGTCTGATATTATAAATGTAGCTCAAAATAGTGAATTAGTAAGAGGCTATGGTGTATTGGATAGAAATATTCGCTTATCAAAGGATATTGTGAAAAAGTTTTTGAACGTTATAGATGCGGCAGGAAAAGAAAGTGTTAATCATTTTTTGATTAGTAGTGGCTATCGGGATTTTCAAGAGCAAAGACAGTTATATGAAGAAATGGGCTCTGATTATGCACTCCAACCAGGATATAGTGAACATAATTTAGGGTTATCACTGGACGTTGGATCAACTCAAGAGAAAATGGAGAAAGCTCCTGAAGGAAAATGGATTGAAGAAAATGTGTGGAAGCACGGTTTTGTGTTACGCTACCCCAAAAATAAAAGTAACATTACAGGCATTCAATATGAGCCATGGCATATACGTTACGTCGGTTTGCCTCATAGCGCAATCATGCAAGAAAAGAAATTTACTTTAGAAGAATACTTAGATTTCTTGAAGGAAAAAAAGGAGATTTCAACTAATGTTGAGGGGAAAGAGTATAAAGTTTCTTATTATAAAGTTTCAAACAACACGACCATTAATGTCCCGACAAATCAGCATTATGAAATTTCAGGGAACAATATGGACGGAGTAATTGTGACGGTTCATCAATAGTAGTTTATACTTTATAAATTAAGCATATATCATTAACTTTAAAACATTTGAGTGGTAAGGCTTTTTTATTTTATCTTTAGACATAAAAACTTTATGACGAAGTAGAGAGGATTCTTAAGTTGATGGGCATGTATGGTGATCCCATATAGCTTAAAGTGCGAAGTCTCTGAATACGCTTCGCACCAAACGATAGATCAATAGCAATCCATAGGAGTTTAGATATTATTTTACCGCCTATTATAAACCGCACATGTTTACATTTTTGTTTATTGACTTGAAAATATGTAAATTTTCATTTTTGTAGTACAGACACCTGTCTATTAACTTAAAAATGGGGGTTCTAATGCAAAAATAATTTATTTAATATATAGTTTTGGATCCACAGCATTACTCTTCTGGTCATTCCATTCGCCTTTATGAATTTCAAAATGTAAGTGTTGTCCCTCAGATTGTCCTGTATTTCCCATAATTCCAATTTGTTGTCCTTGTTTTACACTTTGACCAACTGAGACAGAGCGACTATTTAAATGAGCATATACAGTGGTATAAGTTTGTCCATTAATATTATGAGAAATAAACACAACATTTCCATAGCTTGCTGAATAGTAAGAACGAGTGGCTATCCCATCTGCTGCTGCTACAACTGGCACATTGCCAGAAGCTGCAATATCTAAACCATAATGCATGTGTCCATCACGTTTCCCAAATCCTGAGGAGTAACTACCTGCAGCTGGTTTAATAAAACCACTTATTTTATTCTCATTATTAGGTACATTTGATTCAGAATGTTGTTGTTCTTGTTTCTCTTGCTCTTGAGGTGCTTGCTGATCTTTTCCTTGTTTCTCTTGTTCTTGAGGTTTTTGCTGATCTTGTTCTTGTTTCTCTTGCTCTTGAGGTGTTTGGTGATCTTGTTCTTGTTTCTCTTGTTCTTGAGGTGTTTGGTGATCTTGTTCTTGTTTCTCTTGCTCTTGAGGTGTTTGGTGATCTTGTTCTTGTTTCTCTTGTTCTTGAGGTTTTTGCTGATCTTGTTCTTGTTTCTCTTGCTCTTGAGGTGTTTGGTGATCTTGTTCTTGTTTCTCTTGTTCTTGAGGTGTTTGGTGATCTTGTTCTTGTTTCTCTTGCTCTTGAGATGTTTGGTGATCTTTTCCTTGTTTCTCTTGCTCTTGAGGTGTTTGGTGATCTTGTTCTTGTTTCTCTTGCTCTTGAGGTGTTTGGTGATCTTGTTCTTGTTTCTCTCGTTCTTGAGCAGATTTTCCTTTTACAAACTTCACAAACTCATGACTCACATAGCCTGTGTGATTGTTATATTTAATTTTATACCAATCATTTTCAACATCCACTACTTGTAAGTGTTGACCTTTTAGCGCTCCTCCAATAACTGGATAATAATTTGCCGGACCTGTTCGAACACGCAGAACAGTAGCATCTACAATGTATGCACCATCCTTTTGAACAGATTTTGTTTGTTCCGATTGAGGAAGTCTAGAAGTATTATCTGTTCCAAGGGATACATAGTCCTTGTTTATGTAAGCAACTTTTCCATTTAATTTAATCTTATACCAATCCTGTACTTCTCCTACTACTTGCACAATCTGTCCTTTTTTCAGTACACCTAATACTGGATGAGAAACATTTGGCCCCGTGCGTATTCGAAGAGAAGATACGTTCACTGTATAACTTCCACTTACATCAACCGTTGCTTTTTTGGATTTTCCTGCGGAGTTAATAACTGATATATAATCCTTACTAACATAAGCATCCTTGTTATTATATTTAATTTTATACCAGCCATCCGTTTCTTTAATTACTTGCAAAATTTCCCCTTCACCCACAAGACCCAAGGTAGAGTGAGATGTACTTGGACCTGTTCGAATACGTAGTGTTGTTGTATTTACTTTCACATGATTTGGAATTGTATAATCTTTGTGAACATAGGCATCTCTGTTATTATATTTAATTTTATACCAGCCATTTGTTTCATCTACCACGGGTAGAGATTGTTCGTTTGATACAAGTCCAAGAATCGTATCAGATGTGCTTGGACCTTTACGGACACGCAGAGCATCTGTATTTACTGTTATTCGATTTTCATGTGTTATAAAATCAGAGGATTGCTTATGTTGTGTTTCTTCTGGGGATATAGAGGCTTGTGCTTGAGCAGTATCAATAGTTGTACTTCCTGCGACTGAAACCGCTACAAGGCTAAAAAGGTATTTTTTCATTTTTTGTAACTCCCTTTCTGTCTTATAATCTAGTAAGTAATTAGTGATTGTTTAGAAGTTTAGAGAGGTTGTCGAATATTGTCAATATTTATAAAAGTATTCGAATATACTAAAAAGATTCTAAATAAAGTCTAAATGCTAGTGTGCTATGACCATAAAATACCTAGTTCTGGTGCAAAAACTTCAAGGGGGAAGGTAATGATTCTTTCTTTTTCGGAACACTCATTAAAAATTAGTTCCGTAAACTTATTTTCATAATGATTTATCCGTCTCTGTAAATAAATGTTGTCAAAATCAATATAAAAAGTTAACGGAATTCCGGCTCTGTTAACTTAAACTTGCGAATGGCCCCTAAAAATAATAATCGTTGCCGTGCCCCTAGAGCAGTATTTCAATTTAAATGTGATACGATAGTGTTATATTCGTTTTGCTATTAAAAGGGGATGAGTGTCGATGAAAAACCACATAAAAGTAAATGGAAAAACCCTTCAAACAAATAAAAAATGGTCACATCTCAAGCAAAGACAAAGACAACATATTTCTAATTGGTTACGTAGAGAATATACACAGTTTGTAAAAACACATTATAGAAAACCTAGAAGGTATGAACATGATGAGATTCTTCATGAAGTGATGAATCAAATACAGGAACGTGAAATTTGGATTCCTAATGGTGAAGTAAAAAGATATTATCTAAGCAAAATAGGAAAATGGTTTAGAAAAATAGAAAGTGAATGGGAATCACAAATATCCAACAGTGAAAAGTAGCAGGTATTAGAAGAAAAGTAAATACAAACAAACCAGGGGGCGCATTTCATGTTTAATTTACAAGAAGCTATGTATGAACAATTGAAAGAGAAAAAAGGGGCAGTTACAGTATTTTTAAAGAATGGTGTTCCAGTACGTGGGAAGATCCTTGCAACAGATAAATTTACCGTCTTAATGATGGTTCATGGTAAACAACAACTAATCTACAAACAAGCAATCTCTACACTTGCTATGTAATACATACTGGAGTACCGCCAGCATTTCGGAAAAACCCCACGCTAAGAGTATGCAAGATTCTATGCAAAAAATAGGGAGACATCGGGAACTATAGGTAAGCCAAAAGGTGATCCAGAATAGGAGTCTATAAAAAGATGCATAGAGTCATAGAAAAAGAAAAAGGCGAATCCCTTGTGAGAGTAAGGGGACGTCTTTTTCTTTGCTGCCGATAATTGAGATGTTATGTTAACCGTTCATGAATTTTTATTCATCACCATTTTCATAGTTTAAAAGGACAACTCGTAACCATTTTTTTAGGACAGAGGGAACAATCATGACGTAAAGTGCAAAACAATCCCCTTAGAATATTGATTCTTTACTACTCCCACCAATGTTTCATCTCACTAATTCCAACGTCCCACAGCTTAGCGTTTCCGGAAACGCTAATGATCAGCTCGTTTACCTCGTTAAAAGGCAACTCCTGTAAAGACCTTGCTCCTTGAGAAGCTTGTTCGTTTAATCGATATACTTCTTGTCCATCTACGATTATTTTGGCTTCACCCTTAAAGTCTACATTGTCAGGAATGCCAAAATAGAAATAGAGCCAGACATTTTCTTTGTTCCCAAGAATATAGTTGTATGTTTTGGTTGATTCACCTTCACTACTATACACGTTCATTTTCGGCTCTATTCGCTCACCTGCTACGGTGAAACTTGGGAGGTTCTCAGTCATAGGTGTAGTTCCTGTCATTTCTTTCATAACAGTTAATCTTTGAATGGGGCCTTCTCTTTTTTTGTTGATTTCAGAGACCACCATGACTCCAATTATAAGGACAACAATAGATAGAGCCGAAGCCATGAGCTTTTTATAAGAAATTTTTGAAGAAAATCCAACTCTATAGGCAACATAACCAATCATTGCACCTAATGTATTGGAAATAACATCATTTACATCAAAGCTACCAAGATATGTTAAAGCCTGAATGATTTCCAGAACGAGAATCGCTAGGACAAAGAAGGATATGAACTTCCCAAATCTGACACGATATAATAGGGGAAATAGTATTCCAAAAGGGATAAAAGCAGCAATGTTTCCAAAATCAACAATCCATGAATAATTTAGTTCTGGAAATTTAAGCGGTACTCCTTCTGGAACAAGAATAAAGGTGTACCGTTCTATACTGGTTACACTATCGATCCTGTTAAACGCAAAGAACATAAAAAATAAAACTAAAATCGTATAACATATGATGCCAGCTAAAATAATTTTCCGTGATTTCGTTTCCATAATATCTCCTTAATTTCAATATATCATTTACCACGAATATTATAATACTAAAATATCAGTTTAAAAAAAACGGGAATATAATAATTCCAGCCAAAATCTAATTTTATTTATATGCATAATTATATTTAGTAGTTTTGTTATTATTCGCAGTTTATCTAAGAAGAGCAAGATATAAATTTATTAACTTCCAATAATTAGACGTTATGTTAACTTGTGTAACGTCAACTTGTATTACTATTCTTTTTACTCATTGTAATAGCAATTACACATAGTGCAGTAGCTTTTATGGCCTTACAAGAGTTAGCCGATTTTTCAGTCTTGGGTAGTTCAGTTATGGTATTAATTTGTTTCTTAGTTTTGCAAATTATATACTTTTACTTTGTTCGATCTCAATACTTGAAAAAAATGTATAAAACGATTTTTTAATTTAAATATAATTAAAAGAAGGAGAATATAGATTGAAAAAAAGAATTGGATTATTAATAGTAGCTAGTATTTCGATTACCATGTTAGGAGCATGTTCATTATTTGGTACAAAAGACTCTCCAGCAAATGGTCTTTCAATAGAGGTAGAGCAGTTAAATGAACAAACAAGAAATTTTATAATTGACTCATACAAAGATATAACAACGTCACAAGACTTATATCAATTAAAAGAAGGGACTATAGATAATAATAAGCTTGACATAAAGCTACCGACTAAATTTGGGGATTCTATGGATACTGCTACTAGTAATTTACTATTTATTAGTAGAAAAACTGCTGAAAAAATGGTCAAAAAGGGGCTTATACTTGAAAGAGATAATAATCAGGGGGACATATCTTCAGATCCTGTGGATTCATTACCAAAATCAAAAAAAGGTGAAACTATCTTATTTGCAAATAAAGAATATAAGGACTTAAAAGAAATAATATATGATGATAAAAAAGTGAGAACTCAATACGAAGGTGATGTATGGCTAGCGCCATACCGTGGTGGATCCAATGTGATTTTATTAATTGTAGATGATACTTTATTTAAAGAAATAAATGGGAAAGAAAAAACAAGACAATTTCTATCTTTTAATAAATCTTTTGGGAATCTTAATTTAGTCAATCAGGGGAAAGAACCAGAATTAATAAAGGAAATAAATAAATTGAATACGGCTATAGGTACTGAGGGTAAGGGAGCCGTTGAATTTGTAAATATTAAAGAAAATTAAAAGAGTAGAAAAAGTTTAGAACGTAATAATCATCTTTGAAAAAATCATTTATTGATTTTTCAAAGATGATTATTTTTAAGGACACAAATAAGTGGACCTGATTTTTTAGTCATAATAAAAAATTTAATACTTACCAAGTACGCTCACAGACTGAATTAGAAATGAAAAAATTGATTGGAATGATTTATGTTAATCGTGATAATGAAAGTAATGGATCAATTAAACGATACAAAAAAGATTTGTTTCATTGGTATAAGTATATAATTCAAACAAATGGCGAAATTATTGTTTGATAAAAAACATTTTAGACTATTAGGGGTGCGGAAGAGATTCTGCCTATAAGGCGAAATTATTTACAAAAACAGTTAAGAAGACCTTATGTTATATTTTTAGAGAAAGCATTCGTAGCGGATGCTTTTTTCTTTTTTTAACTGTTTAATTGCTATAGGATAAGCCGGATTCTTATCGATTGTTATCACACGTGGCTTTGAAACATAAAAAGACCGCAAAGCTTTCTTGAAAAAGTGCTTTGCAGCCTTTTGGTCTCTTGTTTTGCTTAGACAAAAATCGATTGTGCTTCCTTTCGAATCAACAGCACGGTACAGGTACAGCCATTGTCCTTTAACTTTTATATATGTTTCATCAACTTTCCAAGAATTATTGGTTTGCTGCAGGTGATGACGAATTCGTTTGTCCAATTTAGGTCCATACTGATGAAACCAACGCATAATCATGGTATGAGAAATGATAGCGTCTTTTTTCTTATCTTTCTATGCAATCATAAACCATTTATCTCGAAAAAGTGAGTGGGGAAGAGAACGAATGAAAATCATAACGCGTCAGCTTATTTCAATGATATTCTTGTCTTTAATTAAATTAGTCTTTATATCTACTCATATTGTGTACTTTATACTGTCCATTGGCGTTAATTACAATGGTAATATAAAAAAATAAACAAGGGAACAAATGAAACTTGTATCTTGTCTATATATTGAAACCATAATAAAAGTGAGGGCAGTTTTTATGTTTATTCAAATAAGTTTGAGGTGTGAAAATGGAACAGACGTTTATTGAAAAGTGTAATCATGATGAGCTGGACTATGTTATAAAAGACTATTGGCAAGATGTATGGAATTATTCATTTATTATTACGAAAGATCCACATTTATCAGATGATATCACGCAAGATGTATTTATAAAGGTGTTTAAAAATTGGAATTCATTTCGAAAGGAGTCATCTATTAAAACGTGGATATTAAAAATCACAAGAAATACGGCAATAAACTATTTGAAATCCTCTTATTTTAAAAGGATATCTTTAATAGGATTTTTTAGTGACGATAAGCAATCCCTGTCAGCAGAACAAGAATTTTTTAACCAAGAAGAGATGAATGAGGTGTGGAAGGTTGTATTAAAACTACCTAAAAAGCACCGTGAAATAATTATATTGGACGCAAAATATGAATTATCTTATGAAGAAATGGCTGAAACATTAGGAGTATCAATTGGAACAGTCAAATCTAGATTAAGCCGAGCAAGAAGTAAAGTTTCAAAACTAATAGGGGAGGGTAGTAGTGATGAACAATAAACAAAATCCTGACTGGTATAGTAAATTGAAAAAAGGCCCAATGGAGCATCGGAAAGATGAAGAAGAATTTATTTATAAAATAAAGCAATCGGTATATCAAAATAGTGAAGTGGATTCTGTAACAAATAAGAGACCATTTCGTAAAAAAGTATTGCCTGTTTTAGTTGTGTTGGTTTGTACAATGTTATTTTTTATTGTTCAACAACCTTGGCCGGATGATAATAAATCACCGGTAGAAAGTAGTACTCAAATTAAGCCTAAAACAAAAGATGAATCTGCTCAAGACCCATCATTAAAACAATTTATGAATGATTTATATCAAAGCACAAATTCAAAAAATGAAAATGACCTGTATAAAGCGTTAAATGATGAAGTTCTATTTAAAGGGAAGAGTTATAAGAAGGATGAATTGAAGTTTGATGAAGATATTTTTCATGAGTTGCAAGTTGCCCTTGCAATGGGGGGAGAATTTGTAAATGATAAGAAGAAAGTTTACAAAGTGCCAAGTGGAATGACAGAAAGTAATCAATCAAAGCAAGAACACTTTATATATGCAACTGTTACTGGAAACAAAACGGAAATTTTAGCTGAACCAAAACGAGAATCACAAGTTTTATATGAAGTATCTAATGAAATGGTAAAAGCTTGGATCCCGGAAAAAGTGCAGAATGATAGATATATAAAAATATCGACATTTAACGGTAATACTGGGTATGTACAGAAAGAGTATGTTTTAACGGATATTAAATATTCATTTGTCTTCGAAAAGAATCATGAAGGTATGTGGAAAATAATAAATATAGATTCTATATGGTAAAAGAGGAAGGTTCATTTTAATGAACCTTCCTCTTTGTTTTTATTTTTTTATTGAAGTGTATGCCAGAACTCTAAAACTTCTGCTGTAACGAGAGCAGCGATGTTTTTTTCTGAATTACTACCAGGAATAACGACAGAAATGGCGATTTGTGGATCTTCGGTAGGAGCATATGAAATGAAAAGAGAATGATTTATCATTCTTTCTTGCTCATTCGGAGAACCTGTACTACCCGTTTTACCTGCGACATGAAAAGGTAAATTTTTAATCTCTTCTATATTTTGACTCATTCCACCTTGCACGACACGCCAAAATTCCATAGGATAACGGTTTGAACTTTCTAAAATTGGTTTAAACTTTTTTGTTTCCTTACCGTCTTGACCAATAGTAGCACCTACAATTTGAGGTTTGTATTTATCACCTTTACTTGCCAAAGTTGCTGCATATTGAGCGAGTTGAAGAGGAGTATGCACCTCATTTCCTCCCCAAGAGGCATTTAATAAAGCAGAAATCCCATTTTCAAATTTATTAGATGGATGCAATTCATATTGTCCGTCTTCTTCAAAGGGCAAATCAATCCCGGTTTTAGAACGTAGGCCAAATTGCATTAAATAATCTGTCCATATATGTGCCACTTTTTCTATATTTCCATTATTTTGGTTAAATAAGGGCAGAGCTACTTTTGCTGTCATAAATGTGTTAGATGAATTAATGATAGCCTGTCTCGGTGTAATCTCACCTGTTGGCGTTCCAGGTGCATTCGTAATGTTATTTTGATTATCATACTGAAAAGTACCTTTATCTAAATAAGTATCTTCAGGTTGAAAAAGCTTTTCGTTTAATCCAATCAAAATAGTAAGTGGCTTTATAGTCGAAGCCATATTTACATAAGATTCACCATACTTTAATTTTCGAATTGCTTTATTTTGCGAAAGTGATTTAAAGTTTTCATTTTTAGATGATACATGTGTATTTGGATTAAATACTGCCGAGTTGGCCATAGTTAAAATTGCGCCAGTTTTTACATCGGTGACTACAACATAACCAGCTTTAGCATCAGGTGTATTCTTTATTTGAGATCTTAATGCTTCTTCTGCCTTTTGCTGCAACTTAGAGTCTAAAGCTAGCCACACATCTTTTCCTTTTTGTACGTTTTGAATGTTCCATAAGAACTTTTTATTATTCAATTTAAAAATAAGAGTTTTGCCTGATTTTCCTTTTAAATCATTTTCATATTGCAGCTCAATCCCGCTTTTTCCAACAGCCATATGCTTTGAATTAAGGTCATTTTCTACATACCCAATTACCTGTGAACCAATTTCGTGTTTAGGATAATACCGAATCCATTCATCTTTAATTATTACATTATTGGGTTTGTTTTTGTTTATGAATGCAAGTTCATTCTCAGTTATATCAGAGTATAACGGTATATCATTCATAGTCTGCTTTTTACAAGATTGTTGTAATTGAGATTTTATGTTCTCTGTAGAAATATCATGTTGAAACTCGCTTGAAAATTGATTGAAAAAAGCTAGTGTGTTTGATGTATCTTGTTTCGATAGCCTTTCATCATTAGAAGTGCAATATAGAGACTTAACTTTCTTATTTGTAGCTAGTATTACACCATTTTTATCAAAAATCTTTCCTCTTTCAGCTGAAGAAGTTGCGATAGTAATTGAAATGAAGTTGATTTTTAATAAAATTAGTAAAATCAAAACTACAATAGAAAGAACCGCAAAAAATCTCCATCTTTTTGTATGTAACATATAACCCTCCCTTATGTAGCCTATTTCATCTTATATTTAATTATTTTTTTTGTAAATGTGGAACAACTTTATTGTTTAGGTTGTCTATTAA